>QKEK01000297.1 GCA_003251775.1 Clostridia bacterium
ATCAAGAAAAAAATGGAGCAAAATTAGTTTTTGCACCCAAAACAGTTTATTATAGTACAGATGTATTCATACCTTCCGAATTTATGGATAGCTCAAATATTGTTAAGAGTAGCAATCCAAACAAACAACCAAGTGGCATTGATGGAGGTAATCAGATTGATTTTCGTACAGGTAAACCAATCGAGTTAGGAGATTATGATGGGTATTCAGTTGAATTGAAAAACTGGGGAGGATGGATAGACTCTTCTCTAGGTGTACCAGATGTAATGGCAAGTAAACCTGGTCAAAGGCAAAGTCCGCTAGAGCAAAGAGCAGCAGAAATGGCTAAACATATAAGTTATTCAAAACAAGTTGAAATAGCCAAAATATCTAATGCTATTAATAATCTTGCCAAAGTTGCAGATGGAAAACTTACTATTCATTCTATCTCCAATGAAGATAATAAATATATTAAGCTTGCTTTAGAAAAAATGGGCGTGGATTTAAGCAAGCCATTTGCATTTAATGGTGAAAAATTTCATATAAGAGACGATAATGGCAAAGTTGATTATTTGAATACAAAAAGATATGTAAAAAGAGAAGATGGAAAGATTGAAATACAAGAAGTCAGCAACTAAATGGTGTTTTCTACTATTATAAGCTGCATAATTAGGCTTCCTATATTAAATAGAGTCTATTGCGTTGTTTTATACTTATAAGCTATTTTGCTTGACAATGTAAAGTAAAATATGCCGAGATTTAGCATAACGTTAGGAAGCCTGATTATGCATTTATTTTAAGTTGTTATCAACCTTAGAGATTAACTATATTTGAGGCGAGTTTTTAGGGAATATACAAGATTCCTATTCTATCAAAATATCTGTCACATTATGTCTAATAGAGGGAGGCTTAACCATTTCTCCATTCCTTACTCCTATAATCAGCATAATTTCCTTGCCATCGCCATATTCCTCCTGAAAGGCATTACGAATATCTGTCATTTCAGCAAATTCTTCAATAGCTTGAACAGCAGGTCTTAGCTCATAGCCCTTTACTAGCTGTGTCAACTCTTGGTATGACTCTCCTGCCTTCACATAATCAATTAAATCAGGATTATCAGCTCGTATTAATATGTATGCAATTTCACTGTTTAATCGCTGTTTAAAACTATCTATACCTACTTTGCCAAAGCCTTTCCAATCACCCGAGAGCATTTTCGTAATAGGCTGAACAAAAGGCTTAACAATAGTTGTATAGCATCTATCAAATATTTCGTCAATATTATTTCTTAAATTGTTCCAGCAAAAAATTAAAATCTGTGATATAATAGCGTATAAATATACAAAAACACTGCACTTATTGAGTATAATTTTGCATAAGTATGTAACAACACAAAAAGCTTTATAGAAAAAATACTTGAATTACGTATCAGTATAATATATAAAAAAGCAAAATATTCGCAAGCCAATAGAAGGGGATATACTACTATGAAAAGACAAGCAACAACTAAAATCACCTCCATGAGCAATAGCTTTATACCGTCATCAATACCAAAGCTACAAGGTCAAGAAAATGCGATTTATATTATATTTAGTAATAATAATATATTAGTAGAGGAAAATGAGAATAACGAGAATAATCCATTTATCTGTAATATTGAAGCCCTGAAAATTAATCCTAGTCTTCAGCACTATCTAGGTTTCTTAGATGGGAAGGACTTGTACTGCATTGAAATAGAGGAAAACGTTGACTTACCAGAAAGGCTTCAATATAAAAATTTTCGCTCCCTATTAAATATATTAGATAACGAAGTATTCCAGCTAGCTGGAAGAGCATATCATATACTAAATTGGGATAAGCTTAATCAATTCTGTGGTAGATGCGGTTCACCGACACAGTTAAAGACCGATGAGCGAGCTAAGCTTTGTACGAAATGCAATAATTTGATATTTCCAAAGATTTCTCCTGCAATAATAGTAGCTATTTTAAAGGGTAATGAGCTTTTGTTAGCAAACGCAAAGAACTTTCCTGAGGGATTGTATAGCTTAATAGCTGGTTTTGTAGAGCCAGGAGAAACCTTAGAGGAGTGTGTTATTCGAGAGGTCTATGAGGAGGTTGGTATTAAGGTAAAGAATCTTAAATACTTTGATAGTCAGCCATGGCCCTTTCCAGATTCCTTGATGGTTGGATTTATAGCTGAATACGAAAGTGGAATCATTTCAGTAGATGGTGTAGAAATTGTACACGCAGACTGGTTTCAAATAGAAGAATTTCCACAAACGCCTTCAACAGGAAGTATCGCAGGAAGGATTATTAAACACCTAATAGAAAGCAGTAGGATATAAATCATATATTTAAATTAGCTAGCTTTAAATCACATATTATAACTAAACTAGCTATAAACCATATTTAAAGATTAAGCTATATATAATGCTTGCTGCTTCCGCACGACTTAACTTGTCAGTAGGGGCTAAATAGCCACCGTTTCTTCCAGAAATTATTTCGTTACCGACTAGTACAGATAAGGCAGGGATAGCAAAGGAGGAAGCCTTGTTGGTATCCTTAAATTGGTCAAGCACAGAGGGAGAATATCCCTTGAAATCTATATTCTTAGCAATAATCGCCTTGTATACCATATAAGCCATTTCCTCTCTTGTAATAGGGTCTTCAGGTCGGAAATAATCCGTTGAGCTTCCGGTGGCAATAGCATAATACTTGGCTATCATAACATACTTATAATACCAGTGTGTCGGATTAACATCTGCAAAGCTACCAACAGGAGTTGTATCAAGCTTAAAGGTAGAAATAATAAGTGTTATAAATTCAGCTCTAGTTATGCTTGTGTCTGGGGCAAACCTACCATTTCCAACCCCCTTTATATACCCGTTTTTATAGAGATAATTTACCTTGCCAAAAGCCCAGTGTGTACTGTTTAAATCGCTGAAGATTTTTGGCAATGAGGTTTTTATTTCATATACAGTAGAATAGTCTGAGAATCCTGCACCATTTTTTGAACGAACCCTGTAATAGTAGTTTTTATTCTTCGTAATTTTTGTATCTATATAAGTCGTAGCTTTCTCATCGTTGATTTTAGCAATTTGCACATATGAAGCACTAGAGGAAGCTTTTCTTTCTAAATAGAATTCTACTTCGTTATTAGTGACAGACTCCCATGTAATTTGAATTTTGTCGTCTGAGAGATGCTCTACCTTAGTAATTACAGGTGCAAGTGGTCTACCGTTATATAACAATACAGTGTTAGAACGCTGACCTTCAATAAATTTATTATTTACAGCACTAACATATACCTCATACCATGTGTCCTTCTTGGGTGGTGACCAGACAGCCAAAGTTGAGTCAGCTGTAACTGAATTACCTATATGCCAGGTATCACTGTTTAGGTATCTATAATATAATATATAATCGGTCTCAATATCAGAAAAATCCACCCACTTAAACAAATACTCTGTTGAAGATAGCGGCTTATACACCAATATTTCAGGTGGATTAGGTATCATGGTACTTGTGCTTACAATACTACTAAAAGATGAAAAAGTAGTCTCATTCTTAATACATCGCACCTTGTATTGGTAATTCATATTGGGCTGGATGCTTTCGTCAACATAATAATTTGAGTCTGCTTTTAGGCTACAATGTAACTCCCAAATGCCTGTTTCTAAAGTTTTTCTCCAAATCTCATAGCCTGTTTCTCTTGTAGAGTTATCCTCCCATTTAATATATGCAGCCTTGTTATCAATATTTTGCATTGTAAGCTTATCAGGAGCGGTCAATAACTCAGCAGTAACAGTTATCTCATAGGAGGGGGCGGAGCTTGTGGAACTATTTTTAGCAGTGTGATACGGTAGATATATTTTTTCCCTAACTCGATGACATATTTATCAGTATAGGATGCTTCACTTACGCCAGTCTTAATCTTAATAAATGCCTCGTTATCAGTTTTGCGTTCAATATCATAAAGAACACCATCACCTTGCTTATCCCATTCAATATAAATTGAGCTAAGACTTGTTGCATATCCGCTAAAGCCAGTTATATCATTTAGCAAGGTATAAATTGACTTTCCTGTAGAATTGTTTGGAATTGTGTAGTTAGGTATAGCCTTGTCATTAAAGACAGGAATAAGCCTGTAGTAGTATAGTGTACCCTTTGTCAGAGCGTAATCATGGAAAAGGTTCTTGCCCTTATCAACCCTGCCAACCTCAACCCATTCGGTATTTCGTTCTCTTCTTTCTATTATGGTGCTACAAGACAGTAAACTAGTGTTATCTACTTCGGGATAGGTCCAGCTTACATCAATTTGTTCATCAGAAATAGCTGTAAGTGTAATGTCAGTTGGAACAATAAAATTAAATGATTTCTCCTCACTTTCTAAGCTGGAGGTATATGAGTTATACGCTTTAACTCTGTATGTATATACATGCCCAGAATTGATTGAAGCATCAGTATACTCTACCTTATCCTTACCTAATGTTGCTATCAAGGTAAATTCACCTTGATCAACCTTTCTTTCAAGCTTGTAGCCCGTTTCATGAGAAGTATTATCCTGCCAGCTTAGCTTAATGGAATTAGTATTTATAATCTTAGCATCAAAGGAGGAAGGCTTATTAAGAAGTGTATATGTTCCAATACCAGTTGAATGGTTTGGATAGGTATATTTTATTTCATTCTGATTATATTTGGTTCTTAATCTGTAATAATATTGCTTGTTTTCCTCAAGTAGCTTATCAGTATATTTCAAAACTCCTGTGGCAGTCTCGCTTATCACCTGCCATGTGCTACTGCCAGATGCTCTTCTTTCAATAATTGTTGTATAAGAGCTTTCATCTATATTTGGGTAATTAGGGTATGTGAAGCTTATTTCTATGGAGCTTTCTGACTTTGGCGTGAGTATGAGCTCGTTAGGAGAAAAAGCAGAATAAGTGTCTGTTATATAGCCTGCACTTTCACCAGCATTATTATAGGCAGTTATCTTATAAGTATATCTTTGACCAGGGGTAATGCTATAGTCAGCATAGGCTTTGGTATTTGCTCCTAGTGTAGCAATTAGTGAATAGGCAGTCTCGTTTGTTGACTTATATATCTTAAAGCCTGTATGAACGCTCTCGTCATATTGCCAAGAAACGTAAATCTGATTTGTCGCCTTGACCTCTGCAGTTGCGGAAGCCGGTGAAGAGGGAATGGCTATTGCTGCAGAGGGCAAAGGCAGAAAAATAAATGTTAAAAAAAATAGCTTTGCTAATAGTATTATATGTAAAAGTCTTTTCATAAATTCCTCCATAAAATTTGTTAGAAAACAAATGTGCTCCTATGCATAAACTGCTATTTAGTAATAAAGCTTAGAAATACCGATGTTACGCTTGCTGTCATACATATACAATTACTAAATAACACAAAAACTCTATATTAATATATATCGTAAGAAAAGCGGTTTGGATTTATTGGATTTTGTCTTAACACTAAATACTTATAAAAATTCTTTCAATTGATTTAACTGCTCATCTGGAAATGCAGGCGTGTTTTTTAATGTATAGCGAAGGTTCAATTTCTCCCACTTAAACTCCCCCATCTTATGAAAGGGTAGCAATTCTACTCGTTCTACATTAGCGTACGAGTCAGCTAATAGCTTTAGTCGCTTGATGAATTCTATATTATCAGTAATATTAGGTATTACTACATATCTGAGCCATACGGGTATGTTTTTTTTCTGCAACAGCATCAGGAAATTCAAGGTAGACACATTATCAACTCCTGTTATTTCCTTATGCCCTTCTGAGTCTATATGCTTGATATCAAGAAGAACTAAATCTGTATACTTCATCAATTCATTAAGCTTTAACAGGTGTGCTTTGACTTCTGGCTGTATATCATTTGCAAGTATATTCTGTATTGTTGCAAGTACTGGGGTATACCCACTTGTATCAAGTGTGGTGTGAATACCTTCACTTCGGCATGATTTGAAAAGCTCTATTAGAAAATCAAGCTGCATGAGTGGCTCTCCACCTGAAACAGTTACACCACCACCTGATTTAGAAAAATAGCCTTTATATCGCTTTAGTACATTAATAATTTCCTCAACATTATACTCTTTCAATACATTTTCAGCAAAATTTAAATCAGATGCCTTGTCTTCAGAGAAAGTAGAAAAGCTCCATGTATCTGGATTATGGCAATAAATGCATCTAAGAGGGCAGCCCTGCATGAAAATAACGTATCTTATCCCTGGACCATCTACTGTTCCAAAGGACTCAAATGAATGAATTTTTCCCTTTATCATATAAAATCCCCTTTTGCTACATTGCCGAATGGAAGGTACGTGAAATTACCTCCTTCTGCTGTTCCTTTGTTAATCTTACAAAGTTAACTGCATATCCTGAAACACGTATTGTTAGCTGAGGGTATTTTTCAGGGTGCTCCATAGCATCTAGCAGTGTCTCCCTATCCAGCACATTAATATTAACATGGTGACCACCCTGCATAAAATAGCCGTCCAGCATAGCTGAAAAATTATTTATTCTTACACTATCAGTTTTTCCAAGTGCATTTGGCAAAAGTGACAGTGTAAGTGATACCCCATCCTTACAATACTCATAAGGTATTTTTGCTAGTGAGTTTAATGTAGCCAATGCACCCATAACATCTCTACCATGCATAGGGTTTGCACCTGGGGCAAAAGGAGTACCTAGCTTTCTACCGTCAGGGGTAGAGCCTGTCTTTTTACCATACACCACATTTGATGTAATTGTCAATATGGATAATGTATGCTCAGCATCCCGATATGTGGGATATTTTTTCAAGTCATTTATAAAGCCTCGTACGACCTCAACGGCTATACTGTCTACACGGTCATCATCATTACCGTATTTAGGGAAGCTACCTTTGATCTCAAAATCAGTAATTAACCCATAAGAATTTCTTATTGCTCTTACATAAGTATACTTTATGGCACTAAGCGAATCTGTAATAACTGATAAGCCTGCAATACCAAAAGCCATATACCTGTTAACCTCTGTATCGTGCAATGCCATCATTAGCCTCTCATATGCGTATTTATCATGCATATAATGAATGGCATTCATAGTATTAACATATAAGCGTGTGAGCCATTTTTGCAGATTTTTGAATCTTGTCAACACCTTGTTGTAATCTAGATACTCATCAACATATGGCTCTGACTCAGGTGCTACCTGCTCACCTGTAATTTCATCCTTACCTCCGTTAAGAGCAAGGAGAAGCAATTTTGGAAGATTACACCTAGCCCCAAAGAACTGCATATCCTTTCCCGTACGCATTCCAGAAACACAGCAGGAAATGCTGTAGTCATCTCTAAATACAGGCCTCATTATATCATCGTTCTCGTATTGTATAGAGCTGGTACGCATTGATACCTCCGCACAGAAATCCTTAAATGGCTTAGGCAGTCTTTCAGACCACAAAACCGTTAAGTTAGGCTCAGGGGCAGGGCCGTAGGAGGTCTTTGTTACCATATGCTTACCATTTTGACACATGCCTGAAATAGCCTCTGTGATCCAGACTGGGTCACCTGCAAATAGGTCATTGTATTCTGCGGTTCGTAGATGTCTTACTAATCTCAGCTTTATTACAAACTGGTCAATCAATTCCTGTGCAAGCTCTTCGGTTAATAAACCGTTATTCAAATCACGTTCGATGTAGATGTCAAAGAAGGTATTAACCCTTCCAAGTGAGTTTGCAGCTCCATTGGTCTCCTTTAATGAGCCAAGAAATGCAAAATACGTCCATTGAATAGCCTCAAAAGCATTACTTGCTGGTACGCTTATATCAAAGCCATATCCTTTTGCCATATCTGTAAGCTCATTTAGTGCTTTTATCTGTTCAGTAACCTCTTCTCTTAAACGAATAGTTTCTTCGGACATATCTCTATCCAAAAGATTTTCAAGGTCTGAGCTTTTTTCTTTGATTAAAAAAGCTGTTCCATATAAAGCTACCCTTCTGTAGTCGCCTATTATACGACCTCGTCCATAGGCATCAGGAAGACCAGTGATTACGCCACTCCTGCGTGCCTTTCGCATATCCTTTGTATAGGCACTGTATACGCCTTCATTGTGTGTCTTTCTATATTTAGTAAATATTTCGTTTATCTCGTTATCAAGATTCTTGCCTGACTCTTGACAGGCAGCCTTTGCAAGCCTTATTCCACCAAATGGGTTGACCGCTCTTTTTAAAGGCTGATTAGTCTGAAGACCAAAAATAACCTCATTATCCTTATCAATATAACCAGGCTCATAAGCATCAATTGCTGTTATTGTTGAAACATCAATATCCAGAACCCCGTTATTCGCCAACTCTTTTTTTAGCAATAGTTCACAGCTTTGCCACAAAGCATTTGTTCTTTGGGAAGGACCTTTTAGAAATGTGGAATCACCATCATAGGGTTATAGTTCTTTACTACGAAATCCCTGACATCAATAGTATCCTGCCAGACTCCGTTATTAAACCCTTTTAATGCTTCATTTTTTAATTCATCCATCATGCTATCACTCTCCTGTTTGAGTAGGCTCTCAGTTTAACTCGATACTTCAAACTTAATTCTATTGTGCTAACAACAAGGCTCTTATTTCTTCCGCAATCTTTGATTGCGTTGGAGAAGCAAGTTTCTTCTTATTTTTGTTGCATTTAGGTTGTTTTATTCACTATTACAATAACTCAAAAAGCTTTCAAATGATAAATGAATGTCAGACTGTTTTATATAAAAACCTTGTTTTTTTATAATAAAAAACCGCACTGAGCAAGCAAAATCAACAAGCGCGCCCAGGCGGTCGGCAAACATTATCATCATACTCCATGTGGTTTTCTCCACTTCCGCCAGTCGTATGATTTTTAAATTCAATTTTAAGTAAAGTATAAAGCATGTATATTTTTTTGTCAATAGGAATACTAAAATTTCAGCATTCAAGCTTCTTGAAATATTATTTTTTTAGTGCTATACTAGTTCTCAAGAAGCTTGAATATGCCTATTCATGGTAAGGTAAGGCTAGAAAAAACATGCTAAGCTAGGAAGGAGATATGAGGCTATAAAAGTCTTAATAATTATATGAAGCCAGAGAGTAAAAAGCAATTAAAAAACATATGGGAAAAAACACAAGTATATTTCTACCTAATCATATTCTTTATGATAATGATGTTATTAGTTAACTTTGTTGCTCAGTCAAGGTAGTAGCTATGATTAACAAAGTTTAGGTCAGCTACTTATAGTCATCCGTTTACTGATGTACCACAGTGGGGAAAGGCTTATGTTGCGTACCTGTATCATGAGGGTATGACAAAGGGTACCAGCTCATCTAAGTACGGTTCTAATGATATCATAAATGGAGACTCATTTTTCACCTTTATTTTGCGTGCATTGGGGTATAACGATATCTTAGGTGATTTTAAGTACAATCAAGCATTGGACTTTGCATACAACAACAGTCTTATTGGCGGAGGAGATTATTCTGAGCTTAAAAATTCAGTATTTATCAGAGATTTAGTTGCAAAATACAGCTATTTAGCTTTTAAGATGAAGCTTAAGGACGAAAAAATGTCTCTTGCTGGAAAGCTTGTTGAAAATGGAAGCCTTCATTTAAGCTTGGCTCAAGGCATGGGGCTTCTGGTTTCTGGGACTAATTATGAATTGTCTGTTTGGCAAAATGAAAAAAATCAAGGAATTATATATTGGCTCTGTAGGCTACCCTGATGGAAAGGGTGGATATCTTGAATTAAAAAGTCTTGAAGGGATAGAGTTTGCCGTTAATCTAGAGCGATTTAAGGTTGATATGATAAGATATGATACAAAGAATACAAAGCTATGGCTTATGGTACGTGGGAAGATCTCAAAAAGATGCGATATGAAAGCTACTTATTTTTAGGGGATAGAGTAAAAAAGAAATATAAATAGGTAACAACGTAAAAAGCTTATTTTAAAAACACCTTGCAAAATATGTTTTAAGTGGGTATAGTATTATTATATCGATATTTATATAAGGCTATCCTGTAAGGCTATTCTGCTTTCGTGAATAAAACTAAATTAACTGTAGCAATGAGGAAGAGAATGTAAGAGAGTCATTTATACTTTTGTACTATTTAAGTTAACAGTATTTATGAATGAACAAAACATAAATTGACTATTAGGTAGCCAATTATGATATCAAGTAATAGTAGGGGGAAAAAGAATTGAGTAAAGAAAAATTTTATATAACGACACCAATATATTATCCAAGCGGTAAGCTACATATAGGACATTCATATACAACAGTAGCGGCTGATGCTATTGCAAGATATAAAAGGCTTAAGGGCTATGATGTTATGTTTCTCACAGGAACAGATGAGCATGGACAAAAAATACAGAGAGTAGCAGCACAAAATGGCGTAACACCGAAGCAATATGTGGATAATATTGTAAAAGGAGTATACGAGCTGTGGTCCTTAATGAAGGTTACTAATGATAAATTTATCCGTACTACGGATGCAATACATATAACTACAGTACAAAAAATATTTAAGAAGCTTTATGAACAAGGTGATATTTACAAGAGTGAATACGAAGGCTTGTATTGTACACCGTGTGAGTCATTTTGGACTGAGACTCAGCTAGTAGACGGAAAATGCCCTGATTGTGGCAGAGATGTAGAAATAACAAAAGAGGAAAGCTATTTCTTTAAGCTTTCTAAATATCAAGATAGACTCATAAAGCATCTTGAGGAAAACCCTGAGTTTTTACAGCCCACTTCAAGAAGAAATGAGATGATTAACAATTTTTTAAAGCCTGGGCTTGAGGATTTATGTGTGTCAAGAACCTCTTTTAGTTGGGGCATACCCGTTACCTTTGATGAGGGACATGTAGTCTATGTATGGATTGATGCACTTTCAAACTACATAACTGTTTTAGGATATTTATCGGAAGACGATAGTGATTTCCAGAAATTTTGGCCCGCTGATGTACACTTGGTTGGTAAAGAAATTGTACGCTTCCACACTATTATCTGGCCGGCAATGCTGATGGCACTGGAGCTTCCCTTACCAAAACAGGTATATGGACATGGATGGCTTGTGCTTGAGGGTGGCAAAATGTCTAAGTCGAAGGGAAATGTTGTAGATCCAGTAGTATTAGTAGATAAGTATGGATTAGATGCCATTAGATATTTTCTTTTAAGAGAGATTCCATTTGGTTCTGATGGTGTATTCTCTAATGAAGCATTAATAAATAGAATAAATTCTGATTTAGCTAATGATCTTGGTAATCTTGTTAGCAGAACAGTAGCTATGATTGATAAATATTTTGGCGGCTCGTTACCTGATACGCTTGAAAGTGGAGATTATGATGCCGATTTGAGAGAGACAGTGCTTGGCACTGTTGAGAAGACAGAGGCACTTTTGGATAAGCTTCAATTTAGCTCCGCTCTTACAGAAATATGGAAAACCGTATCAAGAACAAATAAATATATTGATGAAACAGCACCATGGGTTTTAGCTAAGGATGAGGCTAATAAACCAAGATTGGCTCAAGTTCTATACAATCTAGCCGAGAGCATAAGAATTGTATCTATTCTAATACAGCCATTTATGCCTGAAACACCAGAAAAAATATGGTATCAGCTAGGTATAAATAAGACTTCAGATATTTCTTGGGAAATGACATCAAAATGGGGTATATATAAGACAGAATATACTGTACAGAAGGGTGATATAATATTCCCTAGAATAGACATTAAAAAGGAGCTTGAGAGCTTAAAAGACAAAGCTACAATAGAAGTTAAATCTGAAGTAAAATCTGAAGCTAAAAAGAAGAAGGTTGAAGTTGATGCAGAATCAAAACCTACAGCCAAGCAGGAAAAAGAAAATATGGAGTATATTACCATAGAGGACTTTGCAAAGATTGATTTTAGAGTAGCAAGGATTGTTGAGGTAGAGCCTGTTGAAAAATCAGATAAGCTACTAAAACTAAAATTAGAGCTTGGTGCAGAAACCCGTCAGGTGGTTTCTGGGATAGCTAAGCATTATAAGCCTCAGGATTTAGTAGGTAAGCAGGTAGTACTTGTAGCAAATTTAAAGCCAGTAAAACTAAGAGGTGTAGAATCTCAGGGAATGATACTTGCTGCATCTGACGAGAATGATGAAAAGCTGGTACTGATAACCTTGGATGACAAAATGGATACAGGAAGTAAGGTAAGATAAGTAAGATAAAAAATAAAAGATATAAAAATAAAAGATAAGTAAGATAAAAAATAAATAAGATATGTAAAATATTTATTGACAAAAATATAGTAGAAATAGAACATACATTGGAGGTAAAACATTGTTTGACACACATGCACACTACAATGATGAACAGTTTGATAATGATAAGCTTGAGATGATTCAAAGGTCTCATGATGAAGGAGTGGAATATATTTTAATTCCATCTGATAGTGTTACCTCTTCAATTGAGAGCCTATCATTATCACAAAAAATTGATTATGTGTATAGTGCAGTAGGGGTTCACCCGCATGAGGCTAGTGGCTGTAATGATAATACTATAATTGCACTAAAGGATTTTTCAACATCAGATAAGGTGGTTGCGATAGGAGAAATAGGGCTCGATTACCATTACGATCTCTCACCAAGAGAGGTTCAGAGAAAATGGTTTAGACAGCAAATAGAGCTCGCATTGGAGGTTAAGCTACCTATTATTGTACATGACAGAGACGCTCACGAGGATACGATGAATATAATTAAGGAATCTCAAGCAAAAGAGGTGGGGGGAGTT
>QKEK01000054.1 GCA_003251775.1 Clostridia bacterium
CTTCTACCGTGTTCTGATTATACAGCTTTAGACCTAGCTGATAATTAAGCTTTATATCAAGTGAATCAATAGCCTTTAATAAGGATTCTTCAAAGGTGCGTCCTATGGCCATTACCTCTCCAGTAGCCTTCATTTGTGTTCCAAGCTTTCTGTCGGCATTAACAAATTTGTCAAAGGGCCAGCGGGGAACCTTTGTCACAACGTAGTCTAAAGATGGCTCAAAGCAAGCGTAAGTGTTTTTAGTAACAGAGTTTTTGATTTCATCTAGTGTTAAGCCTATAGCAATTTTGGCAGCTACTCTGGCAATTGGGTATCCGGTAGCCTTAGAGGCAAGGGCAGAGGAACGACTAACTCTTGGATTTACCTCAATAACTACATACTCAAAGCTATTAGGATTAAGTGCAAATTGGATATTACAACCGCCCTTAATATTTAGTGCCCTTATAATTTTTATAGATGCAGATCTTAGCATCTGGTATTCTTTATCAGAAAGAGTCTGACTTGGTGCAACTACAATACTGTCGCCTGTATGTATGCCTACAGGATCAAAGTTTTCCATGTTGCATACAACAATACAATTATCTGCACTATCTCTCATAACCTCGTATTCAATTTCCTTCCAACCAGCTACACTTTGCTCAAGAAGTACCTGATTAATCATGCTAAGCTTAAGTCCAGTTCCACAAGTGTAACGGAACTCCTCCATTGTATTTACAATTCCACCACCTGCACCACCCATAGTATATGCAGGTCTTATAATTATTGGGAATCCTATTTCCTCTGCAAATGCAATACCATCATCTATATTATTTACAATTTTACTCTTTGGTATATTCTCGTTTATTTCAAGCATTGTGTTTTTAAAAAGCTCTCTATCCTCGGCTTTCTTTATTGAATCTAGTGACGTGCCAAGTAATTCAATTTTTTCTCTTTCTAGTATACCATCATCAGCAAGCTGAACTGCCATGTTGAGACCTGTCTGTCCTCCTAAAGAAGCAAGGATTCCATCTGGTCGTTCCTTTAATATAACCTGTTTTACAAATTCTAAGGTAATTGGCTCAATATATATTTTATCAGCTGTATCCATATCTGTCATTATGGTTGCTGGATTACTGTTAATGAGAACAACCTCTAGTCCTTCTTCTTTGAGTGAACGACAAGCTTGAGTTCCAGAGTAATCAAATTCAGCAGCCTGACCGATAATAATTGGGCCTGAACCTATAACTAATACTTTTTTTATTTCATTACGCTTCGGCATTATAACCCTCCATTAATTTTATAAATTCATCAAAAATATATGCGGTGTCTTCTGGACCAGGTGCTGCTTCTGGATGGAACTGTACACTTATAATAGGGTGTTTTTTATGCTTGAGTCCTTCTACTGTTTTATCATTTACATTAATGTGAGAAATGTATATATCATCATCAAACTCATCTGCAAGTGCATAATTATGATTTTGTGAGGTAATATAACATTTTTCGTTTATAAGGTCTTTAACAGGGTGATTACCGCCGTGATGTCCGAACTTTAGCTTATAGGTCTTTCCACCAAGTGCAAGTCCTATTATCTGGTGTCCAAGGCAAATTCCCATTATTGGTTTTTTACCAATTAAATTTTTTACGTTAGTTATAATATCAAGTAAGTCGGCTGGGTCACCCGGACCGTTTGAGAGAAGTATTCCATCGGGGTTAAATGCAAGCAAGTCCAAAGAGGTGCTATCAGCAGGGAAAATGTAAATTTCACAGTTCCGCTTTTTAAGAGACCGTACAATGTTTTGCTTAACTCCAAGATCCAAAAGGGCTACCTTGAATTTACTAGCTGAAGTTTTAAAACTGTTTGAAACAGTACAAATTTCATTATCCTTATGCCCAGTTATTTTAGTGATATGCTTTGCTGTGACCTCCATAACTAGGTTACGCTTTTGGGTCTTGTATTCTTTTAGCTTTTCTATAAGGTAATCAACATTGCCAGACTCAGAAGAAATAATTCCAAGCATACTTCCATGACTCCTTATATGCTGTGTCAGTGCTCTGGTGTCTATCCCTTGAATACCTACAATTCCATTCTCTTTAAAATAATTCTCTGGCGACTTGTTATTTCTCCAATTACTAGAATAATCACATAGCTCTTTAACGATAAATCCATCAAGATGAGTTTTATTAGATTCATTGTCATCATCATTGAAACCATAATTTCCGATTAAAGGGTATGTCATGGTTACTATCTGACCATTGTATGATGGGTCTGTAGTGATTTCCTGATATCCTGTCATACAAGTATTAAAAACAACCTCTCCATAGGTTTCACCATGCTTGCCAAAAGCTTCACCTGTAAAATAGGTTCCATCTTCGAGAACTAGTACTGCTTTCATAATATCTTCCTTTCTTATTTTACTAATAGCTATCCAACTACAATTTTTGCATCAGGATAAATAACGCCGTCATTACTCTTACTATTTCTAAGAGAGAGGAAAACTGCAAAAGTTAGTGGACCAATTCTGCCACAAAACATAGTAAGTATTATTATAATTTTACTAAAAACACCTAGTGATGATGTTAGTCCAGTTGATAAACCAACGGTTCCAAAGGCTGAAACCGATTCAAATAAGGTATTGATAAAATGAGTTTGTTCAAATGCCATTAGTAGAGTAGTCACAAAAAATGAAATTGCTATACCAAGAACTATTAATGTAAGTGCTTTCATCACTGTTTGTAGTGGTATTCTTTTTTTAAAAAGTATTGTATCTTGCGAGCCTTTTATTTGGGAAATAACAGCTATTATAACCACAGCAAAGGTTGTTACCTTTATTCCACCTGCTGTAGAGCCTGAAGCACCTCCAATAAACATTAACAGCACACTAAATACCTTGGAAATATCATTTAATTCATTTAGATTTAATGTAGCAAACCCAGCAGTTCTGGTATTGACTGAGTGAAAGAAGGCAGCATTAATCTTTTGAAATAAAGGTAGCGAACCTATAGTCTGTGGATTGTTGTACTCAAAAAACAAGAAAAAGAGGAAGCCTGATATTACTAAGACTGAGGAGGTTATTAGAACTACTCGTGTATGGAGTGTAAGCTTTTTGTTTTTTGAATACAAATAAAGCTCATCCCACACCATATAACCAAGACCGCCTACTATAATCAATAGACTTAGTGTATAAATGATAACAGGGTTATCATTATAACCTATAAAGCTACCAGGAGTGCCGTTAATGTCAAATCCAGCATTACAAAAGGCGGATACAGAGTGAAATAAACCCATATAAAAACCCTTTAGACCAAACTTAGGAACAAAGACAGTTGATAATAAAATAGCACCTATAAATTCTATTCCAAATACAACAAATACTAGCTTTTTAATAAGCTTAATAGCGTCGCTTAATGAAAAGTGATTTATGGATTCTTGTGCCAGCTTCATACTTTTTAATCCTATTTTTTTTCTGAGAATAGCAGTTAGAAAGGTAGCAATTGTAACAAGTCCCAAACCGCCTATTTGTATAAGACATAGAATTACAAGCTGTCCAAATATGGACCAGTGCGACGCAGTATCAACAACCACCAGACCTGTAACACAGGTTGCAGAAGTGGCAGTAAAAAAAGCATCAAGTAGGCCAGTCCTGTTTTGAGGTTGAGTTGCAATAGGGAGGGATAACAAAAATGTACCCATTATTATAATTACAGCAAAGCTCAATACTATTGTATTTGTTGGAGTAGCAATTTTTTTAATAAGATTATTAATCCTTTTTATAAAGAAACTCATAGAGACCTCCAATATAATGTATAAATAGCATCTATAACATGAGTATATTAACAATGCTAATTGTAATCTATTTACGATATTATATCACATCGATAGTCTGGCTACAATAAAAAACTATTAACAAGCTTTATGTGTTGTTACATATTTATGCAAGAATATGCTCAATAAGTGTAGTTTTTGTGTATATTTATTCAAAATAACGCAAAACAGCGTATAAATATACACAGTGAATTTTTTGTTTCAAATTGGATACAACTATAGATAGTCTTAAAATGACTTGTTTTAGTGGAATCTAATTTAATATGTAAGCGTTTAACGGACTTCAAATTTGATAGAAATTCTAATGAAGTTCGTTAAATCGCCAAGACGAAATGTCTTGAAGACCGCTTACAGGCGTTATTTGTGCCAAATGCATGGTAGAGTTAATGTGTGAATGGTTGTCTGCTAGCGTTAATAGAGTCACCAACTTTATGGAGTGTTTTTTAAAATTAAAGTTAAAATGAGTCTTGTATACAATAAACATATGAGTTATAATTACAAATGGGTGTAAAAGCAGTATAATACATATTAACAGCTTTTATGACTAGGTAATAATAATGTAGGGTAATTAATAATTTATTATAGAAAGGGGAACAAAAATGGGCTTTTTACAGACAGTGTGTGAAAGAGCAAGACAGGATATCAAGACTATAGTTCTTCCTGAGAGTACTGATATCAGGGTTGTTAGTGCGGCTGCAATGATACTGGAACAAGGGATAGCAAATGTAGTTTTAGTGGGAGAAGCTGATAAAATAAAGGAATTGGCAGGTGCTTTAGACATATCTAAAGCTACAATAGTAAATCCACAGACCTCTGAGAATTATGAGGACTATGTTAATACATTTTTGGAAATGAGAAAGCATAAAGGAATGACACTTGAAAAATCAAAGGAAACTATGCTAAATCCGTTGTACTATGGAGTAATGATGGTTAAAAAGGGTCATGCTGATGGTATGGTAGCAGGGGCGATTAACTCAACAGGTAATACCTTAAGACCAGCATTACAAATACTAAAGACAGCTCCTGGAACTAAACTGGTTTCTTCGTTTTTTGTTATGGTGGTTCCTGAATGTGAGTATGGAAATAAGGGCATTTTCGTTTATTCAGACTGTGGGTTAGTTGAAAATCCCAATGCAGAAGAGCTGTCTGAAATAGCTATATCCTCTGCTAAATCATTTAAGACTTTAGTAAATGCTGAGCCTGTTGTGGCTATGCTTTCATATTCTACTTATGGAAGTGCAAGTAGTATATTGACTGAAAAGGTTGTTGAAGCGACTAAGCTTGCTAAAGAAAAAGCACCCCAGTTCTTGATAGATGGGGAGCTACAGGCTGACGCTGCTATTATCTCAAAGGTTGCCAAATCAAAGGCTCCAGAAAGTAAGGTAGCTGGATTAGCAAACACATTAATATTCCCAGACCTTAATTGTGGGAATATTGCATATAAATTGACTGAAAGACTAGCAAAGGCAGAAGCTTACGGACCTATAACTCAAGGAATAGCTAAGCCTGTTAATGATCTTTCAAGGGGCTGTAGTGCAGAGGATATTGTTGGAGTAGTTGCAATTACAGCAGTACAAGCACAAATGCAGGATTAGGATAACGACAAGAACTATTAGTTGTTTATGAAATTATTAATAACGAACAACTAAGGAATCTTATTTATATATGGAAAGCTTTAAATTAGGATGTTTTGGGGAAAAGAGGTTATTTAAAATATGAAAATACTAGTTATTAACACAGGGAGCTCTTCATTAAAGTATCAATTAATAGACATGGTTAATGAGACTGTTTTAGCGAAGGGCTTATGTGATCGTATTGGTATAGAAGGGTCTTTTTTGAAGCAGAGCAAGGGGGATGCTGATGCTATTGTTATTGAAAAGAGGCTTCCAGACCATAAGGTCGCAATTCAGCAGGTTATTGAAGCACTTACAGATAGAGAAATTGGTGTAATTTCTGATATGTCAGAGATTAGTGCTGTTGGACATAGAGTTGTTCATGGAGGAGAAAAATTCTATAAGTCGGTCTTGATTGATAAAGATGTAATTAAAGCAATAGAGGAATGTATAGATTTAGCTCCACTTCATAATCCCCCTAATATAGTTGGTATAGAAGCGTGTAAACAGATTATGCCGAACACACCAATGGTGGCTGTTTTCGATACTGCCTTTCATCAGTCAATGCCAAAAAAGGCGTATATGTATTCTATTCCATATAGACTGTATGAAAAATATGGTATTAGAAAGTATGGATTTCATGGTACATCACATGAGTATATTGCAAGAAGAGCTGCTGAAATGTTAGGTAAAGCCTTTGAGGAAGTTAAGCTAATAACCTGTCATTTAGGTAATGGCTCAAGTGTTTGTGCAATCGATAAGGGGTATGCCGTAGATACAAGTATGGGGTTTACACCATTAGATGGCTTAGCAATGGGAACTCGATCTGGTTCAATAGACCCTGCAATTGTAACCTTTTTAATGGAAAAGGAAGGGCTTTCTACTACGCAAGTAAATACTTTAATTAATAAGGAATCTGGAGTATTAGGTATATCTGGAATTAGTAGTGATTTTAGAGATCTTGATAAGGCTGCTAATGAAGGCAATGATAGAGCTGAGCTGGCACTTCAGATATTCGCTTATAGGGTTAAAAAGTATATTGGAAAATATGCTGCTGCTATGGATGGTATTGATGCTGTAGTATTTACGGCAGGTATAGGGGAGAACAATCCTGGCATCCGTAAAAGAACAATTGGTAATATGAGTTACTTAGGTATCAGTATTGATGATACTAAGAATAATTCAACAATTGGTGTTGAGCAAGATATCAGTACTCCAGAAGCAAGAACGAGGGTGTTTGTTATACCTACAAATGAAGAGCTGGCAATAGCAAGAAAAACTAAAAAGGTTTTAGACGATAATAATTATTAAACAAAAGTAAGCTTTTTGTATTGTTGCATATATGCAAATATACCTAATGAGTGCAGTTTTGTGTGTATTTGTTAAAATAACGCGAATTAGCGTATAAATATACAAAACGCAATATACTCAAAAGTACAATGTTATTGTAACATAAGTTAACTTAAGTAGTAGCTGTCGATTATGTTGATAGCTATTTCTTTATTGTGCAAACAACAAGGTTCCTACTTTTTTGAGATTGTAAATTTTATATTTACATAGTATTTAATGAAATATATAATATAGTTAAGAAGTGATTAATTTAACTGAAAATAGTGAGGGAAAGGTTGAAAGAAAATGACCAATTAAAATGATTAAAATAGAAAAGGTATAAATATATGATTTTCTTTCAACCAAGATTTGTGCCTAAAGAAAGGAATGGACATAAAAATGAAGGTTTGTAAATTTGGAGGATCTTCTTTAGCTTCTGCTGAACAGATAAAGAAGGTATGCGACATTGTTATGGCTGACTCTGAAAGAAAGGTTGTTGTGGTATCTGCACCAGGCAAGAGAGATGATAATGATATAAAGGTAACTGACCTTTTAATCTCTTGTGCACAAAAATATATAGAAACTAATAATGCTGATGCTGAAATAGAAAAAATCGTTGAGAGATTTCAGGATATTGCGGATGGTTTAGGTATAGGTGACGATATAGTTAAGGTTATAAAAGATGATCTTATTAATCGTTTACCAGAAAGAGTTGAGCATGAAGGAAAGTTTCTAGACAGTATGAAAGCCGCAGGAGAGGATAACAGTGCCAAAATAGTTGCAGAATATTTAAAATTTCTTGGACACAACGCTCAGTATGTAAACCCAAAGGATGCAGGCTTATTTCTAACAGATGAGTTTGGAAATGCAAGAGTGCTTTCTGAATCAGACAATAACTTAAAAAAGCTTAAAGCTATGGATGGTATTATAATATTTCCTGGCTTTTTTGGTTATTCACTTTCTGGTGAGGTTGTTACTTTCCCAAGAGGAGGCTCAGATATAACTGGCTCAATACTTGCCGCTGCTTTAGAGGTTGATATATATGAGAATTTTACTGATGTTGACTCTGTTTTTTCTGCAAATCCTAAATTAATTCAAAATCCAAAGCCAATTAATGTAATTACTTATAGAGAAATGAGGGAGTTATCATATGCCGGTTTTTCAGTTCTGCATGAGGAAACTCTTGAGCCTGTTTACAGAAGAGATATACCGGTTTGCATAAAGAATACTAATAATCCGGCCTCACCAGGTACTATGATTGTTGCGTCAAGAAAGCTAAGTGGTGATCCAGTAGTTGGTATTGCAGCCGATACAGGCTTTTGCAGTATAAACCTTAGAAAATATATGATGAACAGAGAGGTTGGGTTTGGACGAAGAGTATTACAGATTTTAGAGGATGAATGCGTATCATATGAGCATATACCATCAGGAATTGATGACATGTCTATCATAATAAAGGAAAAACAATTAAATAGTGGTAAGGAAGCTAGGATTGTTGAGAGAATGAGGAATGACCTAAAGGTTGAACAAATAGACATTGACCATGATATTGCTATTGTAATGGTAGTGGGAGAGGGAATGCTAAGAACGCTAGGTATTGCTGCTAGGGCTACAAAGGCGTTTTCTGAAGCTGATGTAAATCTTCATATGATTAATCAAGGCTCATCTGAGGTTAGTATGATGTTTGGAGTTAGTAAAAATGATGTAAATAAATCAGTAAAAGCACTTTATAAGGAGTTTTTCTGATACATATATCAATTTACGCACATAGAGAATGTAAAGTGGGCTCATGTAGTATGTCATAAAATTTGAAAGCAGGATTATATTTTCACTAACAATCATTTTCTGCTTTCAAATATTATGATAGAAAGCAGAAATCCATTAATCCTTTTTTACTCCCATGGCTTCAAAATTCATACCACTAGGAAAATAGAACAGTTGAATAATTTCTACCTTTCTTTTGGGACAATAATTAGGGTTCGGTATTTTATATAAATAACCATACCTGGTTTTGCTCCATTTGGTTTTTTTACATTTCTAACCTCTGTGTAATCTACTTCTACTTTTGGTGCTTGTCTTGCTTTACTATACCATGCAGCTAGCTGGGCAGCTTCTATAAGGGTACTATCAGGTACTTCATTTCCCATTTTTTTTATTATTACATGAGAGCCTGGGGTGTTTTTTGTATGTAACCAAATATCATTAAAATGTGCTATTTTTAAGGTTAATTTATCGTTTTGAGTATTGTTTCTACCCACCAAAATATCAAAACCGTCACTAGAAGTATATTTATATGGCTCTAAAGTAAGGTTGCTCTTTTTCTTTTTTGTATTTATACTAATTTTGGTTTTGATATAGCCCTGTGAAGTAAGTTCATCACGAATAAGGTCTAATTCTACTACGCTCGTACAGTTCTCCGAGCTATATAATACATTCTCTAAGTATTCTATTTCCTCTTTTATTAAGTCCAGTTGTTTTTGTGCATACTGTTGAGACGCCTTTAATTTATTATACTTTTTAAAGTAAGCTTGAGCATTTTGTTGTGGGGTTTTAGTGTTGTCTAAAGGTATATCAATACTGGAATTATCTTCACAGTAATAGTTTTGTAAGGTAACTGAGGAGAGTCCTTTAGTTATACTATACATATTAGCTGTAATTAGTTCTCCATACAATTGATATTTTTCTCTATCGGAGCTTTCAATAAGGGTTTTGTTATGTATAGCTATTTTCTTTTTACAGCGATCAATATTATTGTTTAGAAGCCTAGTTATGTCTGCACATTTCTGAGACATCCTTTGTGTTTTATCTCTTTCGTAATAGAATTTGTCTATAGTCTCGCTTATTGAGCTTAGAGTCTCAGATTTAATGTTTTTTATTATAGGTAAGCAGTGGTAATCAAGATAGTCCTTTGATTGAGCATCAAATATGAGAGTAGGAGTATATGCGGAAAGCTTAAGTGCTTCTTTAATTGTCAGTATTCCCTTTTTGAGTTTTTGTAGGTCGTTTTCTGATAGACTTTTAAGAGGGGTATCAGGGTTTATATCTGAGCATAAGCATAGGTTATTACATGCAAAGACAGAGAAGCCCTTTAGTGTGCTTAATAAGTATTTTGATATTTTCATATCAGAGAGTATATTAATTCTTTGTATGTAGCTTTCTTCATCTAAATCAAGGATACTTACTTTATTTTGTTCAGGGGGAAATATGTAAGGTCTGGCTGGCATTAGCTCTCGAACCCTATTGACATCACTATCAATATGCTTAATACAGTCTATTATTGTATTATTTGAATTTATGAGGAGAATATTACTATGTCTGTCCATGATTTCAACAACAAGTCTTTTTGTATTTACATCTCCCAACTCATCAATACCTTCTATATGTATTGTTAGAATTCTTTCGAAATCGTGAGACTCCACCATTATAATTTTACCTGACTGTATATGCTTTCTAAGAAGCATACAGAACATAGGTGGAGAACTAGGATTTTCTTTACTACTTGTAGTTAAATGAATTCTTGAAAAGCCTGAATTAGCGGATATAAGTAGCTTATAATTCTGGCTATTTGATCGTATATGTAATATGATTTCATCTCTTTCTGGTTGAGTAATTTTATTTATTTTTCCATTTATCACTGTTTGGTTTAGCTCATCCACTACGGATTTTAACACAATTCCATCAAAGGGCATTTTGTCACCTCATAGTTTTTCTTTAATGTTATTTAAAAGTTTGTCATAGAGTATAGTATAACATATAATACTAAATTAATAAATTAGTATTATGTTGAGTTTCTTACACCAATTTTACAAAATGAAATATAAATGATATAATATTGATGAATTAAGCAAACTTGTGTAATAAGTATTGGCAATTTATGCAAAATACATTCTTTATATAGTTTTATGCATATAATGCTTAATACAAATGACAGGGGGACTATAATGTGGTAATTAGGAAAAATGTTTGTGTGGGAGTACTAATCACTTCAATTATTGTATTAATTGCTGTAAATTTTGTTTTAAAATGATTTGTTAGATTGAATAGTGATTAGTATTGGTTAAAAAGAAAGAAATCAATAAGAATTATTAAAAGTAAAAGGGATGCATTTTTGCATCCCTTTACTTTTAAGTCTATATTATTCGTTATTATCAAGTTTATCATTATCATCAATTACTGCTTCAGCTACGTTTTGGCAATTATCTGAGATTTGTTCTAGGTGGTGAATAAGCTCAATAAACGTAATTGCTGAGTTGGGATTACACAAACCTGTATTTAAACGTTCTATGTGGCTTAGTCTTAAATTAGTTTCCAAATTATCGATTTCAGTTTCCACAGCTAAAACAGCTTTCGCCTTTTCTATATTACTTTCTGATAAAGATTCCAAAGAAATAACAACAATATGATGTACCTTGTCAAAGGCATCTGATAATTCGGCTAAAGCTTCATCTGAAAAAGGAATCTTTTGTTCAATTTTATTTTGAGCAAATCCGACTATGCTCTGACAGTGGTCACCTATTTTTTCGATATCATGAGTTACATGCATTAGACCAGAAAGACGAAGTGATTGTTTCTCTGTCAACGAGCTTTGTGACAGCATTGTTGACAGATAGGTTATTATTTCGCCTTGTAGGATATCTACTGTGTTTTCAAGCTTGAGTACATTCTCAATTTCAGATTTATCTGCATTAATAAATGCCTTCTTTGCTCCTAGCACCATTTGCACAGTTATATTTGCCATTCTGACCAACTCATTAATAGCAAGATCCATTGCTACTGCTGGAGTACTAAGTACCTTTTTGTCAATATACATGAGAGTTTCATCTGTTAGTTCTTCTTTGCCTCTAAAAATTGACTCAACTATTTTTGCCAGTACTGAAATGAATGGGAACCATATTAATGTATTTAAAACATTAAATATTGAGTGTGCTACTGCTATCTGCATGTCCATATTTTCTGTAGATACATTACCTAGCATTATTGCTTCAACCAGCTTAGAAAATGGTCCAACAAAGAAAATAAAGAGAAGTGAACCAACAATGTTGAATACTGAGTGTGCCAAGGCTGCACGTTTAGCATTTACAGAAGCTCCTATTGAAGCAAGTAGGGCAGTAACAGTAGTTCCTATATTGCTACCATACAATAAAGGTAAGGAGGATTCCAAAGTAAATAAACCCTCTGTCTCAGTAGAAATTTTTTGTAGGATAGCAATGACGGCACTACTACTTTGTATAATGGCAGTAAGTGCTGTACCTACTATTACGCCTAATACTCTGTTGTTAGCAACAGAGTGTACCAATTCAGCGACTTCTGGTGCCTTAGATAATGGCTTCATTACACCACTCATAGTATTTAGTCCAACAAATAAAAGACCAAAGGCAAAGATGGTATGACCTAAATCCTGTAATTTCTTATTCTTTGGGAAAAAGTAGAGCATGAAACCGATAGCGGCTATTGGGTAAGCATAGTGACCAATTTTTATTGATACCAACCACGCTGTTGCTGTTGTACCAATATTTGCACCCATTATTACGCTTATTGCTTGAGGTAATGTCATTAGTCTAGCACCTACAAAGCCTACTACAATAACTGTTGTTGCACTACTACTTTGTATAAGAGCTGTGACAACTGCTCCGACTAAAATACCCAGAATAGGATTTCCGGTGAGAATCTCAATAATTCTACGAAGCTTTTCTCCAGCTAATTTTTGTAATCCAGATCCCATAAGATTCATTCCGTAGATAAAAATAGCTAGTCCGCCAAAAAGACCAAAGAGTATCTGTGTTATTTGCTCAGAAGACATTTTTATTTCCCCCCATAGTGTTCATTTAAACTCATAGCACTGAGAAACATGAAACATAATAAGTTATTTCCAAAAGCACATGAATTTATTCAACAATTTGATTCAATGGTTTGTTGATAAAATATTAACTCAACATTAAGTATTTTAACATAGACTTAATATTAGGACAATAAAAATTTAATAAAGAAAGACAGAGTTAACATTAATTTAACATGGAGGGGAATGAGAGAATGAATTCTGTTCCTTTATCTTTTTCTGTTTCAACTGTTATTTCACCATTAAACTCCTTAATTATGCCATATGATATTGAAAGCCCTAAACCAGTGCCTTTACCAACCTCTTTGGTAGTAAAAAATGGCTCAAATATTTTATTAAGAACTTCATGAGGAATACCACCAGCATTGTCCTTAATTGAAGCGAAAACTCGTCCGTTTTTGCTATAGGTAGATACATAGATTTGTTTAAACCAGTTTTTAGCCCATTCAGGAGGTGCTTGGTCTTGAAGAAGATTGTGGACTTTTGTTTCTTGCTCTTCTAATGCATCTCTGGCGTTACTAATGAGATTCAAAAAAACCTGCTCTAATCTATTACTATCTGCAAGAATTGGAGGGAGATGATTTTCAAGATGTATATCTATTGTAGTATTATGGTTTTTTAATTGCTGACCTATCAATTCAAAAACATCTAGTAGGGGCTTATTTATATTAACCTCTTCCTTAGTTTCGCTAGATTGCCTTCCAAAGGTTCTTAAATGATTGATTATTTTATCAATTCTATGGATTTGTTCAAGAATAGAATTTAGCTTAAGCTCAAGAATATCCATAGTCAGTTTTTCTCTTTTATGAGCCATTAGCAAGCCCTGTGTCATTAGACTGATGCTACCTAACGGCTGATTTATTTCATGTGCTATACCTGTAGCCATCTCTCCTAAGGTAGCTAGCTTACCAGATTGCACTAGCTGAGCGTCCTTCTGCCGTAACTGTTCGGTTCTATCTTGTACCATAGCCTCAAGATTCTCTGAATAAAGCTGATTTTCTTGTTCTAGCCTTTTTCTCTGGATTCCAGCGGATATTTCATTGGATATAAGACTTAAAATCTGAGTATCCTCAAGGTACATGCTTTTTTGTGATGCTGGGACAATAACATGTAAAATTCCTAGAAGTGACATATCAGATAGTAAAGGTATATTTATTACTACTGAATTGCAAGGAAGTGTCAAATCAGGATTGATATAGTGTCTTATTTTGTGGTTTTCAATTGAGCTAGATGTTATCACGTACTGGGAAAAGGTTTCAAAGCAGCTATTACACCTACTCGAGTTAGTGTGTAAATCGTTCAAAAATGAACATCCGTGTGATGACGCCATTTCGTTCAAACCAATATGTGATGTAACCTTAAAACTTTTATTATATTCATCAAAAATACATAAAAATACTACCTTTATATCTAAGAAGGTGCTGATTAGCTTAATGATTTCATTACACATTTCATCAAGATTTTTGAATAGATTTATAAGATGTGCAATTTCTGTAATGGAGTCACGGAAACGCTCCTGCATCTTAGCCTTTGTTATATCTCTTGTAATGATTAGAAAGCCCAATTCTTCGCCTTTTGAGTTAACCCTAGGTGTAGCAGTTATGGATACTGGAACTGTTGAGCCATCCTTTCTTACTGCGTTAACCTGAAAATCAAATATACTATTTTCTTCTACGTTTCTCTTAAAAAAAAGGATATTATTTTTTATCATATTCTTACCATGAAGATCTATAGGTGAATAATCTCCTATTACTTCATCTGCTGAGTACCCATATAATAATTCAGCTCCCTTATTCCAAAGCACAATTCTATCGTCCAAATCAGTTGCTATAATAGCGTATTCCGTAGAGCCTTCTAAAATACTGTCTAATAATTCTGCGGATTTTTCTATACTCTCAAATGAATGATATTTCATATTACCCCCTCCATAGATTTTCAATATTTAGTAGTTAAGAAAATTATACTTATGAGTCAAAACTCAAAGTAATTCAATACCTAGGATTGTTACATCATCGTCAAGTGAACCCTCAGCATAGCTATAAAGTGCATCCGTTAATGTATTTAATGTGCTTGTTATGTCAAATGGGGAAGTATTCTTTAAAATCTCAATTATATTTTCATTCCCGAACATTTTGTCTTTGTTCCATACTTCTGTTATTCCATCTGTAAACAACAATAATTTAGTTCCCTTAGAAAGCTTAAGTGTTTCTATTTGAAACTCTGCTTCTTCAAACAAGCCCAACATCGTTGCAGTTGATTTCAAAGGAGTTATTTCGTTATTTATTAGGGCTAATTGATCAATATGCCCAGCAGAAATATAGTTCATGGTATGGTCATTTTTGTTAATGTATCCCATAAATAAAGTAGCGAATATGTTATTTCCAGTGTTAGCATAAAGCTCTAGATTTAGATTTCTAATAAGCTTTATAAACATATCTGAAGCATAAGAATTCTCTAAGGTGCTATTGTATTTAGCGTTTTCTAAGAAGGTTTTTAGTATCATAGTTATTACAGAGGCTAATATGCCATGACTGCAAACGTCAAATACATAAAATCCAATATGGTCGCCGACCTCAAATACATCATACATATCACCGCCAACCTTATCACAGCTCTTATACTCTGAGGCGAATCTGAAATTAGGTATATTAGGAAGCTTGTCGGGAGCAAGATTAAGTAGTATTTTTTGTGCTGCATTATGCAGGCCTTGTAAGTATTCATTCTTTTTTACAAGGTCATCTTGGAGGCGTTTATTTTCTTTTATTAGTTTGGTTTTATTAATAGCATTTTCTAAGGTAATTAATAGTTTATCTGCCTTAACCGGTTTATTTAGATAATCGAAAGCACCTTCCTTCATAGATGTTATTGCGTTTTCCATATCTCCATGTCCAGTAAGTATGATTACGCTGATTTCTGGATTTATAGACTTTATTTTACGTAAGACATCTATTCCTGACAACTGAGGCATTTTCATATCAGTTATTATTGCCTCAATTGAGGCAATATCCTTTTTAAAGACTTCTATACCTTTTTCGCCTCCATCAGCAGTAAGAACCTCATAATTCTCTAGCTCCAAAATAAATTTGATATTCTCAAGTATTGAAATTTCATCATCGATAACGAGTATTTTAGACATTACACAGTATCCTTTCTGGTAATTATTATAGTGAAGGTCAGCATTAATATTAATTGCTCTTAATATATTATTTACCTTCTAGAATGGTTATAGAATCATTATACAAAAAAAAATTTCAAATTGCTATATGAAATTGAATCATTAACACAAATCTGGTTATAGTAAATGATAGAAATAGAGGGGTGATTGAATATAAATAAGTATGGAAACTCAATAGAAAAGAGGGTGCGTTATTTCACCCTCATAAGTTTATTATGCCTTCATCTGAAAAGTACCGCAGTCGGTTTCATCAGAATTATTTGCATTCTTTGGTTGAATATGAATACTTTGAGCTGTACATTGATTACCTTGAGAGTAGAACTTACAGGTGTTAACCTCACAGTTCACTCTATTTATTGGACTACCAGATTTGTCATTAAAATGCATATTGCTTACCTCCTATAAAAATTCATTATTAGTGTAAACAATTTTTTTGAAATCATACATTGGAATACTGGTGGATATTTATTTTTTTACAACAAAAAACCCCCAAAACCGCATTAACGCTAAGTCTTAAGGATTTAATTTGGCGTGCCTGGAGGGATTCGAACCCCCGACCTACGGATTAGAAGTCCGTTGCTCTATCCAGCTGAGCTACAGGCACATATATGGAGCGGGTGAAGGGAATCGAACCCTCGCAACCAGCTTGGAAGGCTGGGGCTCTACCGT
>QKEK01000140.1 GCA_003251775.1 Clostridia bacterium
GGCTGAAAGAAGCCTACGAATGATAAAAACAAAAATCAAGGTTTCAGGAGGGTTTCGTAGTGAAACTGGTAGTACTGCATTTGCTAACATACGTAGCCTTGTTGATACTGCTAATAAGAGAAAAATCAATATTTACCACACATTTAGAAAAATTTTTATGGGAGAACCAGTTGCTTTGCTTAGATAAAAGCCCCATATTCAGAAGAAAGGGATGGCTATAAACACAAATTACCATCCCTTATTTGTAATGAAAAAAATCTATTGGGTCTGAATAGTTACATACATTATTCTACAATATTCGACATTGTTACTAAATATATTAAATACTTGACATAAAAAAAAAACATGTTAATATGGTGTAAATATACATATCAAAAGGTTAATGTTGCCTGCTTATCGCAAGCATAAAAGTCAATTAACCTTTTGAGCATCAAAAAAAGTTCCATGGATAAATTATAAAGCTTTTTTTGAGGGGTTGTAAATAAAATTAATTGTAGGAGGTTAATATATATATGAAATTAAAGTCAATAATTAGCATGGTTATTATGGTTGTTATTACGTTATCAATCTATTCAGTATCTTATGCAGACTGTTGGTCTGGTACTACAAACAAAGTCAATTCAGAGGGCAAAATCTACTTTTGGAAAGATTCTTCGATTGAAAGTTACGGATACTCTGCTAAATTTACATCTGCCATATCTAACTGGCAGTTTAGTGTGGATGCTATGAGTTTTTCAAATGTTACTTCAGCAGATGATTACACTGACCGATGGTATGTTGGTGACACTGTTATAAGTGGATTAGGAGGTCAAATTATACCCCGTAAAAAGAACTGGTTGGGACTTTGGGTAACTGCTGATTTGGATGAAGATTGGAGTCATTGTAAAGTATATGTTTATGATAACCAAATGGATTATTACAACTTAACAACACTAGAAAGAGTAAGCAATATAACTCATGAGCTTGGACATTCTTTAAAGCTAGATCATCCAAGTACTACTCAAATCTCTGTTATGAATCAAGGAATCCAAGATATTGGACCGTCTGCATATGATGAGCAAGAATATTTAAGTAAATGGTAAATTTGTTGAAAGTGAAAGGAGTTGTATAATAATATGAAGCTAAGAAAATCAACTAAAATATTATCTATTGGGCTAGTAGCCTTATTATTCATTTTTGGTGTATACTATTTTGGTATATATAATTCAGTAAAAGAAATATCAATTGATTGTAACTACGTAGCATATGAAAATACAGAGGATTTAAGCAATGCAGCGGATTTAATTATAGTTGGCTCAACTAAAAATACAATAAATGAACGTAAAAATATTGTTTTAACAGATGATAATGATAATGGATTCTGGTCACAAACATACACCCTAACAAATATTGAAATAAAGAAAATAATCAAATCTATTGATAAGAAATTGGATGAAGAAATCCAGATTATTGAACCGTTTGGTTTTGTTCAAGAATTTGATGGTAAAAAACTAATCAAGTATGATGATTATGAGCCACTAAGTGATAATCAATTATATTTGTTATTTCTTAAAGACAATGGATATGGAGAGTACTCTATAATTAATATGCAAAATGGTAGGTTTAATTTGCAATCCAAGGAACCACTAAAGAATGAAAAATATAAAGAATTTTATGATAGTATTATTAAAAAATATGAAAATGAGATTAAAGTTGACTAATTAACATGAGTGAGAATCAGGGTATTACTCTCCTTGATTCTCTTTTTTGTGATATATCATATAATAATGCTTAAAATAACATTATACTGAACTTAACCTGTATCAAGAAGCCTATGTGCAGAAAGCTTTATCAGTACTGAACCCAGTGGAGCTGTTATTAATATAGATAACACAGCCATAGCAAGAATAGTATCACCTGATGCTACTCCCAAGGATAAGGGAATTGCTCCAATAGCCGCCTGCACTGTCGCCTTAGGTAAATACGAAATGATACAAAAAAGCCTTTCCTTAAGATTCAAGCTTGTCTTAAGTGTAGAAATAAACACCCCTATGCTTCTTCCTATTAATCCAATAAATACTATCACTATTCCCTTTAAGCCTGCCTCAAATGCTACCCTTACATTAACCTGTGCACCAACCAACACGAAAAGAAATATCTCTGCAAACAGCCATATCTTATTGAATTTTGTAGCTAGTCTTTTAGCCATGTCGGGAGCTTTTTCTAGAATAATAAAGCCTATACTCATTACTCCTATAAGACCAGCTATTTCAATATAGCTTTTCAAAGCAGACTCTAAAGCTGTTATTATAATTGCTACCCCCATAACGTATAAAGCCTTTTTAGTATCTCGCATATGGTATCTTTTAAAGACATTAACAAGTATAAAACCTGCTACTATTCCTAAAACTAGTCCAAGAATAATGGATACTGGAATACTTAAGAGCTTTATGCCAATATTAACATGACTTCCACTATACAACCCCAAAAAGGTAGAAAATACAGTAATCGCCACAACATCATCTACTGAAGAACTAGCTAGAATCAAGGTTGGTATTCCTTTATTTACACCAATGCCCCTTTCGTTGAAATATAGCATTTGTGGAACAACCACAGCAGGAGACACCGCAGCTATTATAAAACCTAGTATCCCCCCTTCAACAAATGAGAAATTCAATACTACAATTGAAATAGTAGCTATAACAAAGCCCTCAATAAGCCCTGGTATAACACTTAGCTTAATCGCAGTTCCTCCCACTTTTTTCAGATCACTTCTACTAATGCCTAAGCCCGCTCTAAGTAAGATAATTATTAGAGCTATTTTTCTAAAATCAGCCGATACACTCATTAGTTCAGAACTGATTATATTAAAGGCATAAGGTCCTGCTAAAATACCCACTATTAGCATACCTAATAATCCCGGAAGCTTCATTTTAGTAAAGAGTGTATTTGCCAATAAGCCTATGATAAGGATAAGCCCAATACTTGTTGCCATATTTATGTCAATTCCTTTCTCCAGACACAAATCAAATGTCAATTTGAGTCTTTAATGTTTCAACATCCTTAATCTGAAATGAGGATAGGTGAAAATCAATAAGCCCCTCCTCCTTCATACGTGAAAGCTCTCTTGACATAGATGGCCTTGATACATTTAAAAAGTCTGCCAGTTCATTCCTTTTCATAGATAACATAAAGGTTTTGTTTCCAGAATCCTTGTACTGCTCCAATAAATATGTACAAATCTTTCCTCTCATGCTCTTAATGGTTAGATACTGCACCTTCCTATTTAACATTAGTGCCTTATTAGAAACAATACTCAGCATATTAAGAATCAACAGCTTGTGCCATCTACAGCTATTCTCGCAAGTGCCAATAATCTTTTGAGGTGACATAAAGAGTGCCGTACAAGCTTCTTGTGCAATAACAGTAGCTGGCCAGATGCCTTTATTTGAAAAAGCGGCTATTTCGCCAAACATATTACTTGTACTCAATATATCCATTATTACTCTATTCCCTGCCGCATTTTCCTTAACAATAGCTACACTTCCTGCTAAAACAATCCCCAACCCATCAAAGTATTCACCCTCAATGGCTAAAAAATCATTCCTCTTGAAGCTAACAATTTTAGGCTTAAGACACGATAGCATTACATTTAAATCACCTGCTTCTATATTCTTAAATAGCATTGATTTTAAAAGTATACTTTGGTATTTACTATAAAGATTATTTTCGCTCATTTCTTTCTCACACCCTTTTATGGTTTTGAAATTTTAAACTAACTTTTTTATGTTTTGTTGCTATGGCTACAGATTAATCTAAATAATTATACTATAATTATGCTATAATAACAACTAAACAAAAAATGAGTATATCGCGATATTGTATATTTATGTGACATTTACATTGAATTACAGATTAACTGGGAGAAATTAAAATATAAAGTTAAAGACAGATAAACAAATTGAAAATACGTTTATAAAATGAGAGGAGAAATATATTATGAAAAGAAATATTGTCAAAATAGATGAAGAAAGATGCAATGGCTGCGGCTTATGTGTAACTGGATGTCACGAGGGAGCTTTACAAATTATTGATGGTAAAGCAAGGCTAGTCTCTGAGGCATATTGTGATGGTCTTGGTGCTTGTCTTCCAGAATGTCCTATGGACGCTATTTCCATTGAGGAAAGAGAGGCTGAGGCATTTGACGAAGAGGCTGTCAAGCTCAGAATGGAGTCCATTCATAAGCCAGTAGTAGAGAAGCTTGCCTGTGGTTGCCCTGGAACACACGCCAGAAGCTTTGGCAAAGTAGCCACAAAATGCGAGACGGAAAAGACCAAAAATACAAGCATAGAAAGCATAAAGCAAGAATCAGAGCTAAGACAATGGCCAGTCCAAATAAAGCTTGTACCAGTAAATGCACCATACTTTAATCAGGCTCATTTACTAGTAGCGGCAGATTGTACAGCCTTTGCATATGCGAATATTCATAGT
>QKEK01000227.1 GCA_003251775.1 Clostridia bacterium
GAGACTGGATGATTTGCAGCTAAATGGCTTGAGGATTATTCAAAAGGTGGATGGATTTTGTTATGGGATTGATGCCGTATTATTAGCTAATTTTGCCTCTGTAAAAAGGGGCGGCAGGGCTGTTGATCTTGGTACAGGCACAGGTATTATTCCATTAATCATGTCTCAAAAAACAGAGGCTGGTAAGCTTATTGGTATTGAAATACAGCCTGAAATGGCTGAAATGGCTAATAGAAGCGTACAGTATAATGGCTTGGAGGAAAGAATACAAATTCTAAATCAAGACGTAAGGTTAGCTGTGGATATTTTAGGCTTAGCTACATTTGATACAGTTGTAACTAATCCTCCCTATATAAAATATGGGGGTGGACTTTTAAATCCTAGTGATACAAAGGCAATATCAAGACATGAAATTTTGTGTAAGCTAGAGGATATAATAAAAGCAAGTAGTCAATTACTTAGACCAAACGGAGCTTTTTTTATGATTCACCGCCCAGATAGGCTAGTCGATATTCTCTGTCTTATGAGACAGTGGAATATAGAACCCAAGCTATTACGAATGGTTCACCCATATGCTGAGAAAGAGCCTAACCTGATACTAGTACATGGACATAAATTTGGAAATGTACAGCTTAAGGTAATGAAGCCACTCACTGTATATAATAGCAAGGGAGAGTATACTGATGAGGTGCTTAATATATACGGAAGATATGAAGTTAAAGAGGGATAAACTAAATGAATGATAATATAGATAACGTTATTAATGAAGAATGGAGCGAGGATGCAAAACAAAAGAATGTATACGGCGTATTATACATTGTATCAACTCCTATTGGTAATCTGGAGGATATAACCTTAAGAGCACTTAATACATTAAAGGCAGTGGATTTGATTGCTGCTGAGGATACAAGGCATACCATTAAGCTTCTTAATTATTTTGAAATAAGAACGCCATTAATAAGCTATCATGAGCATAATAAGCATCATAAGGGTAAAGAATTGATTAATGAGCTAAAAAATGGCAAGAGCATTGCTTTGGTATCAGATGCAGGAACACCAGCTATTTCAGACCCGGGTGAGGATATTGTAAAGCTTGCTGTTGAAAGTAATATTGCAGTTACAGCTGTACCAGGGGCCTCTGCTGTATTAACAGCACTTGTGCTTTCTGGTTTGAATACCTATAGGTTTGTCTTTGACGGATTTTTGCCTGTGCAGAGTAAGGAAAGAAAAAAGAGAATACAAGAGATTAAAGATGAGATAAGAACTATAGTTATATATGAAGCACCTCACAAGCTTAAAAAGACCTTGCATGACCTTTACGAAGCAATGGGTGATAGGAGTGTATCACTGGCACGTGAGTTAACTAAAAGGTTTGAGGAGGTAAGAAGAACCACTCTTGCAGAAGCAATAAGTTATTACAATGAAAATCAGCCTAAGGGTGAGTTTGTGCTAGTAATTGAGGGTAAGTCAGTGGAAGAGCTTCTTGAAGAAAAGCAGCTTGAGTGGGAAGGTTACTCTGTCGTAGAGCACTTAAATATATATATACAGCAAGGCATAAGTAAAAAGGATGCCATGAAAAGGGTTGCTGAAGATAGAGGTATGAATAAACGACAGGTCTACTCTATGGTCTTAGAGGAAGAAGGTTAATGTTATGCTATTGTCTAGTGCTATCCTTGGTATTAAGGAATTCTGGCCTCCCTTTTCTTAATGAAATATTACTTAGAATGTAATTCCTAAGATCTGTAAGGTTTAATGGTGATATTGGAGCAGTATAAACAGTACCCAGACTATTTGTGGAAATTAGATTAATTACTATAATTGTCATTCCCATTGTGAAGCCAAATAGACCTAGAACCCCAGTAAACAGGAGTAGCATAAATTTATATATGCGGACAGGATTCATAATAGTATAGTCAGGTGCAACAAAAGAGCTCATTGTAACTAGTGCAACAACAATAACCATGAGAGGGCTGACTAGCTTTGCTTGGACAGCTGCCTGCCCAATAACTATAGTACCAACAATTCCGATTGCAGGCCCAATTTGTTTGGGTAAACGTATACTAGCCTCTTTGAGTAGCTCTGCCACCAGCTCCATTATAATAGCCTCTGTTAGGGCATTAAAAGGAACACTACCCCGTGCTATTGCGAGAGCCAGTATATACTGAGCTGGTATAATATCAGGGTGAAAGCTTACTACAGACACGTATAGTGAAGAGGCTGTCAAGGCAACGAAAAATGAGAATATACGAATAAGCTTTGTTAAAACACTAATATATACATTGTTGTAATGATCGTCATTTGAATCAAAGAATTCAACAAATACCTTGGGCAAAATCAGTGCAATTGGACTACCTTCAACAAGGATACATACCTTTCCTTCTAAAAGGTTACCTGCTACTATGTCTGAGCTTTCAGTAATTCCTGCCTGCGGAAACATATCAAAGGTATGATTGAGGATGAAATTCTGTATATAACTGGATTCAATAATGCCGTCAATATTTATTTTTTGAATTCTATTTCTTATTTCATCAACGTATTTCTGGTTCACAACATCCTCGATGTAAATAACAGAAACACTGGTTTTGGTTCTTTTGCCTACTGTAAAAGGCTCGATTCTGAGCTGTGAGTCTTTAATCCTATACCTAACAAGTGACAGATTAGTATCAGTGTTCTCGGTAAAAGAGTCTCGTGGTCCGCGAAGGGTCTGATCTAGGTCAGGGCTACTAATTGATCTTTGCTGAACCTTGGTAGTATTAGCTATTATGAATTGTTCTGAGCTTTTAATAAGAATAATTGACTTACCCTTTAAAACATAATCTTGAATTTTAGCAATATCTTCAGAAAGCTCTATATCGTCTATATATATCATTGAGTAGGCTATTTTTTCTATGCTTAGCTTTTGAACTGTTGGGCTTTGTAATTCGCCTTGAGGAGTGCTATGTGCATTTCCTTGTAGCAAGGGCTTCAAAATACATTCAGACAGCTTATCTCTGTCAGTCAGCTGGGGGAGATATAGAATATATACCTCTGTATTTAATAATTTTAGTTGTCTCACAGAAACACCTGTGTTCTTTTTTTTGAATTCATCAATAATGCTAGTATATTCTTTTTCAACAGAGTTTTTTAACATCCTGACTTTCCTTTCTCTATAGCATTTGTGTTATTATATACGACATAGCGTAGAGGAATTACTTTTTGCCCAAAGCATTAGGATCTCGCATATTCTTATTTATTATCCTAGCTTTAACCGATACATCCACCTTTGCATTTTGATAGACCAGATTCCAGTCAAGCTCATCATATAGCTTAGGGTGTTGAATTCTGAAGTATTCATAAAAATCAAAGAAGTCACAGTTATACTCCTTTATAGAGCGTTCGATTATGCTTTGGATATCCTCTTTAATTTTGCTGGATAATTGCTTCTCCATTAGTTTCTTTTCGCTTTGACTAATGGGTAATATATATGTTTGACCACGCAGCTCTGCGTCAACATTAAGCTCTACGTTAATCTGAAGCTGTTCTTTCTTTAAATCTGTATAAATTTTTTTACCTGAAACAGTAGTTATATAAAGTATGCGGATATTTTTGTCCTTTGGATGCTCAATATACTCCGTCAGTCGTGGCTTTTTGTTTAATAGATATATAATACCATCAGTATCCTCTACCTTTACAATATCTACAAGCTTAGAATCCTTCATTACGCAAAGCCCAAGGTATTGAATAATATCGTCTTTTAACCCTATATAGGGTATTAGGTATGCTGTGTATTTCATAGGGATTCTGTTTAAGGCATCCCCTGCTGTGACATAGAGTGCCTTCCCGTTTCTTGTAAGTTGCTCCATTATATTCTCTAGTAAAAAACCAACAGAAACATCCTGCTCAATATCCCTGTCAAGTATCTCCTCTATTGGGTCTTTGCTTATAGTTAGTAAGACCGACTTTCTATAATCATATAGCTGGTCTATCCTGTTTAAATATGGCTCTATACTCTTGCTGGCATAACTCTCACTAAAAACAATCGAGCGTGATGTTCCAAGAAATAGAGGGAATGGAAGGCTACTATCGATATGGAGCCTGGCATCAGCAAAGTCATCACCAATACCCTTAAAAAAGTATCGTTTTACTCCTTTATCTTCACTTGTCCCAATGACACTACCAATGCCACCAATTATCGTAGACTCTCCGTTCTTATCGTCTATTCCAACAGAGATAACCATACTTCTCTTCTCTACGTCAAGATAATCCCAGCAAGCTGTTAGCGGTAGAAAGCACAATATTATTACGATCATTAAACTAAGTTTTCTTCTTCTCATGTTTTTTCACCTTTGCAATTATAAATAGTAAAAGGGGGATAGTATAACAAAATCCAATGCCAATAGTGTTCACCCAGATTTTAAAGAGCTCAATAACCTCATAAGAATTAAGAAATAGGGTAGAAACAAAGGTCATTGATAGAATAAGTATACTAAATATCTTATACGATAGCTTTTTGAACAGCGAACTAAGTATATAGCTTAACCCATACGCTACTAGTGCACTGGTAGTAAAAAAGGTCATTATAAAGGTAACAAAAAAGATACCATCCAGTCTTTTGAATATCTGAAGTAAGGGAATGTTTAATCGGCGTACCGCTGTGAACAAGGCTTCGTCATAATAAACAATACTATCCGCACCTAAAATACCAATTGAGGCTTGTGCTAAAAGAGCATAGATACACCCTATTAGTATTATTGTAACTAGGATAATCCAAGGGGTTTTGTTTTTCCTCTCTTTGCTCAAGGGGATCAAATAAATAAATTCGAAGCCAACAAATGCGTAAACTAAGTATGTAAAGGACTCCATAGATTTAATCTTGAAATTAAAAGTAGTGAATAATGGTCTGGCAGAGAGTGGGTTTATCTGGCTTAACATTAATACAATAAGAATTACAGTGGATATTATAACAAGTATACCATAAATTTCGCTAAATCGAGCAAGTCCATTTAACTTTAGTGTAAGAGCATAATAAATAACAGCACATAACACAAGAGAAATAAACCAATTTGGAGTTTTTGACAGCAGGGTTAGCTTTACTGCTTCTACAGCTATACTCGTGCTTGAAATGAGAAAGCCTATATAATATAATATGAATAAGAAAATAATTACTGCACCAAGCCATTTGCCAACAAGGCGACTACTATACTCTACTAGTGTTTGTCCAGGGAATTGAATGCCTGTATACCACACCATATATGTATATATAGAGGTTATTATCGCTAAAAGAATAAGCCAAATCCAGCCTGTTGTACCACCTGTAAGAGCAGTGTTTTTTGGAAGTGACATTGTACCATAGCCTACGATTATACCAAACAAAATAAATGCTAATTGCTTACTTGTTACTTTTTCACTCATTAAAAACTCCTCATAAATTAGTTTTTGTATGACGGTTTGTTTATGCATTAGTGCTTGTTAAGAATTATTTACACTGGTTGTAATTTAACCAATATGAGCATTTTTATACATTTTTATTGTGCTAGCAACAAGTCTTAATTTGTCCTCTACCATTAATAATGTCAACAGCTTAGGACTCTTCCAAATAAGTGAATGTACTTTAATCATATTCTAATAATATTTTAAGTGACCATTAATATGGTTATTATATATTATTTATAGAAAAATCATGGAGTTGCATAAACAAGTCGTTTTGGGAATAGATATTCTGAACAGTGTCAGTAAAATTATATTATGGATGTTTGTGCATAGATTCAAAATTTTAAAGTCTGGCGTATGTTTTTGAAAGGATGAATATTATGAACTCAGTATTATTTCCAGAGGTACACAAAGAGATTATGAATTTGTGGTGGGAGGTCTCTTGCAATTCAAAAAAGAAGAGGCAACTAATTAATAGAGCTAGTAATGACAGGCTTATCCAGAAGTACATTAATGAAGTGATGGACTTGGTTCCTGATATTAAAGCTATAAACCTGACTGAAGAGCAAAAACAAGAGATTTCAATAAAAACAACGGTTCTGTTTATGGATAGCATGAATATGAATCCAGAGCATATAGAAATTCTATCAAATAAGCTAAATGGCTATGAGGTCTTAGTTGATTTTATTAGAAGAGCCTCTGAATTTGATCCGCAGATGGAAAAGGAAGATATTTTACAAGCATTAAGAAATGTTTGGGTTCTTAATATAATGCAAATGTACCTAGGTCAAAAGGTGCAGCTAACAGATGCTGCCTTTGGATATAGTATGCTTTATCCACTAACTGATAACTATTTAGACAATGAGAAGATAACGTTAAATGACAAAAAGACATTTAACAGATGGCTAGAAAAGAGACTGAAGGGTGAAACCTATATTGCATTTAATAAACACCAAAAAAAGGTTTCTGCAATGATAAAGCTAATAGAAAATGATTTTCCCAGAAATAATTACCCTGTTGTATATATATCCTTGTTGGCAATTTTTGATGCACAGCGAAGGAGTATGAAGCAACAGCATATTAGTAATATATTTGATATTCCAGTTCTGGATTTAACCTTTTACAAGGGAGGAAGCTCTGTTTTAGCAGACGCTTTTCTATGTAAGGGTTGTTTGAATGAAGAAGAAATGCGTATGGCATATGGTTATGGAGTGATTCTGCAAATGGCAGATGACTTGCAGGATGTACTTAAGGACATAAAAAAAGAGCATAATACAATGATGAATATACAGGCTAGATATGGTAGTTTAGATGAGCTTGTTTGTAAATACAAGGCATTTATAGAAGAATACTTAAATATTTTTTTCGTGGAGGACAGTCTTGAAAGAAGTGCACTTAAGGAGTTAGTTGCAAATGGGATGAAAATAATAATAGACAATGGAATTGTTCATACAAAGCAATATTTTACAAAGGAAGAGTATCAAAATTTGGAAGAAGATATGATTTACTCTCCTGAGGTTATGATTAAATTAGAAAAGAAGCTTAGTAGAAAGCTTAAGAAAACGCCTAGGCTTACACTGGCTAGTAGTAAAAAAATTAGCTTCATTAGAAAACCTCTGTTATCTGGTGTCTTTGCAAGCCTAGGTATAAAAAAATAATGATTTACAAAATTCGACGATATAGTACAAGATGAAAATTCTGTTTTGAGTTAAATTATTAGTATACACTTTAATTTTATTTTAGAATGTAATTATTTAACAAAACAAATAGTAGGGAATATTTTATGGAAGGAATGAGTATTAATGAATTCAAAACAGCTTGTACTTAATGCAATACAAAACAAAGAGACTGAAAGAGCACCATGGGTGCCGTTTGTAGGGTGTCATGCAGCGTCATTAATAGGGGTTGACGCTGAGACATATTTTAAGGATGCGGATTTAATAGTTAAGGGAGTTACAAAGGCTTATGAGGAATACAGACCTGATGGTATTCCAGCTTTGTTTGACTTACAGGTAGAGGCGGAAGCTATGGGATGTTCACTAAAATATGCCAAAGAGAATCCTCCGTCTGTAGCAACACATCCGATGGAAGAAGGAAAAACACTTGAAGATTTAAAGGTACCAGATGCTAATGACGGTAGATTTCCAATTGTATTAGATGCAACTAGAAGAATATGTGAAGCACTTGGGGATAAAATAGCTATATATGGTCTTATAACTGGTCCATTTACTTTAGCACTGCATTTAATGGGAAGTGATATATTTTTTCAGATGATAGATGAGCCAGAGCAGGTGCATAAGCTGATGGAGCTTTGTGAAAAGGTAGCTATTAACACCGCTAAAATGTACATGGATGCAGGCGTTGATATTATAGCGTCAGTAGACCCAATGGTTTCTCAGATTTCTCCAGAGGATTTTGCTGAATTTGTAGCACCATATTCAACAAGAATTTTTGATTTTGTAAAATCACAAGGCAAGCTCTGCTCATTCTTTGTTTGCGGAAACGCAAAAAACAATATCGAGGAAATGTGTAAGTGTAAGCCCAATAATATTTCCTTTGATGAAAATATAGAAATGGAATTTGTTAAGGATATAGCTCAAAGATATGAAGTATCATTTGGCGGAAATATAAAGTTAACCGTAACGATGCTCTTTGGGACACCAGCAGATAACATAAACGATGCACAGAATTGTATGAACACAGGAGGAAACAAGGGCTTTGTACTATCACCTGGCTGTGATATGCCATTTGCTACGCCCGTAGCAAATGTTAAGGCTGTTTCTAGTCTTGTGCATGGTGAGATTGCCGATTTCTTGGAAGACTCTAATGTGTTGGATGGTATTGAGGTTGAATTACCTGATTACACTGATAAGAGTAAAGTTGTACTAGATGTTATAACACTGGATTCTGCTTCATGTGCTCCATGTCAGTATATGATGGAGGCTGTATACGCAGCGTGTGAAGGTCTTGAAAACGTTGAGGTTAACGAGCATAAAATAAAGGAAAAGGAAGCTGTAGCAAGAATGCTAAAGCTAGGTGTAAAGAATATTCCTACAATATGTATAGATGGAGAGCCAGCATTTATAAGTATAATACCTGATGTAAGTACATTAAAAGGACGAATTGGTGAGGCTAAAGACAAAAAAGGATTAAAATAGTATAATTGAGCAGCATACTCCATAAGATATCTTTTGTAGTGACACTTATTAATATAAATAATTAAAAAGGGGATGTAATAGAGCATCCTCTTTATCTATTTCTATTTAATTTGCTAAATGTAGAGAAGGGATGCTAGAACTGAAAGATTAGTTACACCCCTTACAGGTTGGAGGCTAAATATATGAAGAATAAAATTAAATTCTGTTTACTAACAGGCTTTCTTGGAGCTGGTAAAACAACTTTATTAAAGAATTTAATAAATGCACTGATAAAGGATAATATCAGAGCTGGAATAATTGTTAATGAGTTTGGTAAGGTGAGTATAGATGGTATATTCTTGAGTGAGGTTCATACTGATGTTGTAGAATTAAATAATGGATCTATTTTCTGCAAATGTCTTTCGGGTACATTTTTGGACCAGATTATCTCTTTCTCAGATAAACCTATAGATTACTTATTTGTAGAGAGTACGGGGCTTGCTGACCCATACGGCTTAAGTGATATAATAACTGAGGTAGAAAAAAGAACTAAAGGACAATATGAATTTGTGGGTGCTATTTGTGTTACTGCAGCTGACACCTTTATGAAGCTACATAAAAAACTAGCAACATTTAATAGACAGATAAAATTTAGCAATGTAATTCTAATTAACAAAATAGATAAGGTAGTTGAAGATGAGCTTGAGTCTATCAAGACTGTGATTAGAGAAATAAATAAAGATGCACAAATAATATGTACAACTTATTCCAGTATTGACTTAAGTGAGTTTAATATGTATACTGAAAAGGATAAATCTGAACAGGAAAAATTAGCTATACTAAGTGGTGACCCTGACGCTGTTGAGGGCAGTGAGTTTAATAAAAGAGTAGAGACGGTTTTGATAAGGACCTTCAACGATAAAGCTGAACCCCTCGTAACAGCAGAAATGATGAGAAATGATGAAGAAAAAGAATTAAGAATAAAAAGCTTTATTGAAAAGCTATCCGAAATTAGTTTTAGAATAAAGGGGTTTGTAGCTCTGGGGGAAGACTCTTCTCTTGTGGTTAACTGTACGGGAAATGAAATTAATATAGTAAAGCAAATTATTACGCCTAGGGTTAGTTATGAGTTAGTGGTGATTGTGGATAATGACGACAAGACTTTAAAGCATGAAATAGTAGAAAAGTGGGAAAATATAGTTGGAATATATGCAGAGTTTGAATAGTAATTCTACTGAATTAGTCATTATAAAATAATTATTTCAGTGGAAGCTATAGTTAGTTTTAGACAGGATCTGAAAGGTGGAAATTATGGGAGCAGAATTATTAAGTGGCAAGGTTGTTTCAGCTAAAATCAGAGAAGAGCTTAAGATTGAGCTGATTAATATGAAGAAAGATGGTATTATTGCTGGATTAGCGGTGGTTATTGTAGGGGATGATGCAGCGTCTAGAGTTTATGTTAATGCTAAGAAAAAGGCTTGTGCAGAGATAGGTATTGAGTCATATGAATATGCCCTTTCAGAGGAAACAAGTCAGGCTGAATTACTTGATTTAGTTAATTCATTAAACAGTAATAATAAGGTGAATGGTATTTTGGTACAGCTGCCTTTACCAAAGCATATAGACGAGGAGACAATTATAAATGCAATTAACCCCTCAAAGGATGTTGATGCTTTTCATCCTCATAATGTTGGTAAAATTATGATTGGAAACTACGACTTTCTTCCATGCACCCCTGCAGGTGTAATGGAGTTGATTAAGGAAAGCGGTGTAGAGATCTCTGGTAAGGAATGTGTCGTTGTTGGTCGTAGTAACATAGTCGGAAAGCCACAGGCAATGCTATTATTGCACTCAAATGGTACTATTACTGTATGTCATTCAAGAACAAGGGATTTGAAAGAGGTATGTAGAAGAGCTGACATATTGGTAGTAGCTATTGGTAAGGCAGAGTTTGTTACAAAGGAATATGTTAAGCCTGGGGCAGTAGTTATAGATGTTGGAATGAACAGATTGGAAAACAAGAAGCTGGTGGGGGATGTAGCCTTTGAAGAGGTTGCAGAGGTGGCTTCGTATATTACACCTGTACCAGGAGGCGTAGGCCCCATGACTATAGCTATGTTAATGAAAAATACTGTTAAGGCAGCTATACTTCAGTCGGGCAAAAAATAATAGTCATATAAGAAAAGGAGAGCAAAGCGTTTCATCTATTATCCGCAAATCTCTAATTTGTGGGGGAAGCTATCAGGTACAGTTTTTTCAATTATATAGCTACTACCTAGTAGCTTTTTAGCATCTTTCTTAATTGAGCTCATAGCCTTAGCAATCTCTTCAGGAGAAGTGTATTTAGATAGTATACCATGTAAGCCAGCTATGGATATAGAAGTTAGAGAAAAACGACTTTCTCTATTATAACGATCCTTTCCTATAAGGTAACCACGTTTTCTATCATTACTATCGAAGTAGCTTTTTATCCTTCTGTCAAAGGTTTTAATTATATTTTCACAGATTTGCATTGATTCCTCGTATGTGGCATCTAGAACACATATAAAGTCGTCTCCTCCTATATGTCCGATAAAATTAGATACATTTTGCAAGGAGCGTACACATTCTACAAGGATATCCTTTGTGAGAGTGATTATGGCATCTCCCTTTTCAAAGCCATATACATCATTATATATCTTGAAATTATCTAAATCAGAATATAATAAGCAAAAAGGAACATCGGAAGTTATAATCTGTGATAATACCCTGTTAATACTCATATTACCTGGCAAGCCCGTCAATGGATTGGCTTCCAATGCAGAGCTTTTCTCAGCTTTTATTAAATGGTCAAGAAGATTTATAATAGTTACAATACCGTAGTATTTAAAATTCTCGATTACAATTATGTTGTCATATATCTTATCCTTATCCCTAGTCATTGCAAGCTCTGCAACCTTTTCTATAGGTGTATGGTAGTCTACAATTAAACAGTCAGAGTCAAGTACCTTGTATGCTGGTTTTTTAGCAAATATAGTGTATCCATACTGGGTAGAAAGGGTTGCGTTTAAGTGGTTCTTCATTATTAACCCTACAGGCTTATCTTCGTTTACTAGGCATATACCCTCTATGTGACTCGAATTTAAAAAATCCCTTATATTCGTACAGGTTTCGTTCATGGAAAATGAGGGAACATTCTCACATATATGCCCTATAAGATTAGTTGAGCATTTTTTATTAAAATTCATGCCAGCATTAATACTCTGTATAAGGGTTAGTATTTCCTCGGATAGATTAAGTGCACTAGAATTTGGCTTACCAAGCAAGTAACCTTGTCCAAAGGGAACGCCTAGCTTAATGAGAAGTTTAAGCTGTTCTGATGTCTCAATACCTTCAGCTATGAGACTTGTACCTGTTGAATGGGAGAAGCTTACAAAGGTTTTGATTACAGATTGCTTAAAGAGGTCATTCTCTATATCATGAATAAGGTCCATATCAATTTTTATAAATTGTGGTTTACTTCTTGATATTGTAGCAAAGTTTGAATAACCTGCACCTGTATCGTCAACTGCTATCTTATAATTCTGATTTTTATAGTGCTTTAACGCGTTTACGAAGCTGTTGTAGTCTTCAACGGCAGTTCTTTCTGTTATTTCAAATACAATATTATCAGGCGACAGTCCATTCTCTTCCAAATACTCTCTGGTAAAACCATGCTGAAACTTATCATCCTTGATTACGTTAGGGTCTACATTAATAAATAATAAACTATCAATGCATTGTTCTGCAGCTTTTTGGATTGCCTTTTTCCTAAAAAGTATTTCGAGCTTCCATAAGCAGTTTTCTTTCTCTGCCATATGTATCAGTTCAAGAGGGGACGAATATATAGATTGTTCAGGCCCTCTGCTTAAGGCTTCATATCCTATGATACTACCCTTCCTTAAATCAACTATAGGTTGAAAGTGAGTACGTATTTGCTCTTTCTCTAAAATGCTATAAAATTCTTCTATTAACATCATATCATCACCTTCATTATTCATAGTATTAATTATACATGCGTTCTAGGGACAAGTAAGGAGTATGTACATTTATGTCTTCAACCTTCTGTGTCTGTATAAATGCACCAAATCCATTTTACTAGAATAATGTTAGAACCACGTTTATATAAAATTAACTTTATGTTAACTGGAATGCTTTTAACTAGTATTCTTATAAGAAATGACTAATTAGTGGATATTAAAGGAATAATATGTATTAAATTTATGTTAAATTTATTATAAGTATAACATAATACCTTCATTGAAAAAAGTTTCTTGACAGGAATATTAAAAAAGTTTAAAATTAACCTAGCCGATTGTATTGGTTTTAAATGTTTGTTGATAGAAAAAATTGCTTATTAATTAAGAAGATAAGGTAAAGGAGGTGTGTGACATTAATGTAGTTGATTTATTAATAGGATTGTCTGTCGGAGTTGTAATAGCGATTTTTGCCTATATTATATCTTTTAAAAAAGGCGTTGAACATAGAAAAAGAACAGCTGAGGCTGAGATAGGAAGTGCTGAGCAGGAAGGACAGAGAATAGTCGGGGAGGCTAAGAAAATAGCTGAACGTTCTAAACGAGAAGTCCTTTTTGAAGCAAGAGAGGAAATTCATAAGAGTAGGTTAGAGCTCGAAAAAGAGGTTAAGGAAAGACGCTTTGATTTACAAAGAACTGAAAGACGTTTGCAACAGAAGGAGGAAACGTTAGACAAGAAGATTGATTCTCTTGAAGCTAGAGAAAATCAGCTGGATGAACTTCAAAGAAAGATTGAAGACCGACAAAATGAAGTTAATGAATTGTATAAGAGAGAAATGGAGCAGCTAGAAAGAATTTCTGGCCTGTCAGTTGACGAGGCTAAGGATTATCTTTTGAAGAATGTAGAGGCTGAGGTTGAGCATGAGGCTGCTATTCTAATTAAAGAAATTCAGGAAAAGACTAAGGAAGAGGCTAACAGAAAAAGTAAAGAAATTCTTTCATTGGCGATACAAAAGTGTGCTGCTGATCATGTTTCAGAGGTTACTGTTTCGGTGGTTCCTTTGCCAAGTGATGAGATGAAGGGTAGAATTATTGGAAGAGAAGGCCGTAATATTAGAACCCTAGAGACATTAACTGGTATTGATTTAATAATAGATGATACACCAGAAGCTGTTATTCTTTCTGGATTTGATCCGATAAAAAGAGAAACTGCTAGGATCGCTCTTGAAAAATTAATTCTTGACGGAAGAATACATCCTGCAAGAATTGAGGAAATGGTAGAGAAAGCAAAGAAGGAAGTTGAAAACATTATCAGAGAAGAAGGGGATCATGCTACGTTTGAAACAGGTGTGCATGGACTACACCCTGAATTGGTAAGACTTCTTGGTAAATTGAAATACCGTACAAGCTATGGTCAGAATGTATTAATTCATTCAATTGAGGTATCTCATTTAGCAGGCTTGATGGCAGCAGAATTAGGTGAGGATGTTGCGTTAGCTAAAAGGGCTGGATTGTTGCATGATATAGGCAAAGCTGTCGATCATGAGGTTGAAGGCTCGCATGTCACTATTGGAGCTGATTTGTGTAGAAAATATAAGGAAAGCGAGCAAATTGTTAGCTGTATTCTTTCACATCATAATGATGTTGAAGCTACATCAATTATAGCAGTACTTATACAAGCAGCAGACTCTGTATCTGCAGCAAGACCTGGAGCAAGGAGAGAGACTCTGGAATCTTACATTAAGAGGCTACAAAAGCTTGAAGAAATAGCAAATTCATTTACAGGTGTAGATAACTCGTTTGCTATTCAAGCTGGTAGAGAAGTAAGAATTATGGTTAAACCTGAGGAAGTATCTGATGAAGGTATGATATTAATGACTAGAGAAATAGCAAAGAAAATTGAGTCAGAGCTGGATTATCCAGGTCAGATAAAGGTACATCTAATAAGGGAAACTAGGTCAACTGAATATGCAAAATAGGTATTCATAATATAAGGGGGCTGTCGCAATAGCTATTGAAAAATAGCTGTGCACAGCTCCTTTTTTGTCTTTGAAATACGATATCTGTGGGCTTTTCTTTGGATAAAATCATAAAAAATTTAGTTATTAATATAACGACGCTAAATAGGGTGTTAAGATACGTAACTATTCAGACTATAATTTATGTATATTTTTTACTGTTGCTTTTAAGCACTTATGTGAAGACTTGAGGCATATAAAATAAGTCGTACAGCTTCTAGTTGTTAGTTGCCATAAAAGGCTTAGTGTGGTTCGTATGTCTGACCATTAGGGAGTTTACGAACACCACTTGCCTTTTATGGCAATTTGCAATTTAGAAGCTGTAGATTTATTGGTTTATGTAGCAAGGCTTCACATAAGAGCTTAAAAGCTTTTTAGAAAAGTTGGTCTGAATAGTTACTAAGATACAACTTCAAAATATACTTTTAGCTATAATGTATTGTGAATTGTTATAAAACTATGGTAGAATAGTGCTAAGTCAATACAGTATGGAGGAGTTTTATTGAAGTTACTTTTTATAGGAGATATTGTTGGAAACGCGGGTAGAAGCATTCTTAAAGAGCAATTGCCTGATATCAAGAGGCAGTTTTCAATAGATGTTTGTATAGCAAATGGAGAAAATGCGGCCGGAGGGCGTGGTATTACATATTTGATAGCACAGGAAATCTATGATTGCGGAGTTGATATAATTACGCTGGGTAATCATACTTGGGCTCGTAAGGAAATTAAAAATTTTATTACATCTGATTCTAAAATAATTCGACCTGCAAATTACCCTAAGGGTGTTCCAGGGAAAGGGTGCACTATTCTATCGATGAATGGTACAAGTATTGGTGTGATAAATTTATTAGGTAGAGTATATATGGACAGTATTGAATGTCCGTTTAGAACTGCTGAGAAAGAGATTAATGCTATAAAAAAACAATGCAGTATTATAATTGTGGATATACATGCTGAGGCTACGTCAGAAAAGGCAGCACTAGCCTATTTCTTAGACGGTAAGGTATCAGCTGTTTTGGGGACGCATACGCATGTTCAGACGGCAGATGAGCAAATACTTAAAAATGGTACAGCATTTATTTCTGACGTAGGTATGACAGGACCTGCTGAGGGAATCCTAGGTGTTGACAAGGAAATTGTATTAGAAAAGTTTTTAACCTCATTACCTGTCAAATTTGAATTGGCAGAAGGTAAAGGTATTTTAAATGCGGTAGTGTTGAATATAGACAATAATACAGGGAAGTGCAATGAAATTACGAGAATACAGAAAAAAATAAATCATTATTAAATCATTTAGTTAATACTAAGATGATATGTGGAGGTATTTTTTATGAGAACGTTACGCGTATCAGCTAAATCTAGTTCTAACTCAATTGCAGATGCTGTGGCAGAAGAGATTAGGGTAAATGGAATAGCTGAAATACAGTCTGTTGGTGCTGATGCTTTGAACAAAGCAATAGAGGCAATTGCTATTGCTAGAGCCAATTTGACACCTTCTGGAGTGGATATTGTGTGTATACCTGCGTTAGCAGATATGATAATAGATGGAGAGAAAAAAACAGAAATTCGTCTAACTGTTGAACCTAAGAAATGAGGAGGAGAAACCAGTGAACTACAGAGAAATCTATAAGCTTTGGTTGCATAATGATTATTTTGATGAACAAACAAAAGAGGAATTAATTAAAATTCAGGATGATGAA
>QKEK01000002.1 GCA_003251775.1 Clostridia bacterium
ATTAAGCCAATAAGCCTCTTAATACTTTTATATATAGCCATAAATAGCCAGCATATTAAGGTATGCCTCATTGTCTCACCACGCTTAAGCCTCTTAGAAAGCGAGCTTATATACAAAGCAATGGAAAAGTATATGGTGCATAGTAATATAATTATTGTAATAAGTATCAGTCCATTATTAAAACCATTGTCGTAAAGCTGATTAACCATTCCATATATAGCCATAAAGCATAATGCTGAAACAGAAAAAGTACAGATAAGCCCAATATCTAAGTATATTTTGTCTAGCAGGTTAAGCCTTACTTCTTCATCAGAAGCTCTTCTTCCAGCCGTAAATCCCAGCCAGATTAAAGAGATTATCACCAAAAACAATGAGCTTGCTAGTTTTTTAAGAATTTTTATACCATTTTGGTGTTTACTATAATAATCTACTTTTCTTTTATCAAACTCATCTTGTGTTATCCCTACATAGATTTCTATAGGCATTTCTACTGTGGAAAATCTTGAAGTAAATCCTTTATAGTATGGGAGAGCTTTATAGAATTCAAGAGTTTCAAGAGTCTTCCCCTGTACAGTTTCACCTTTGGTTACACAATAGCATATACCATTTAAATTGGCTAATTCATCCTTAATTGTGCGGTATGTATATATTTTTCCGTCAATACTGCTTTGCTTGAAGTCCTCTATACGCTTCTCATAGTCACTATTAATGCTTTGAATTTCTTCACTTCTTTCTTTTATTAATTGATTTCTAGTATCATCATCTTCTTCACCCTTCAACAGTTCTCTATAACGGTTATTTACACCATCAATCGTATTATCTCTATCATTTTGCCAGCTTTGAACTGTCCACTCTACGGTATTATTATATGCATCCTTCTTCCACCCTTCGGCGCGGATATTTTCTTCACTTATTAGTAAGTTGTAGAAATTATCCACTTTATAATATACCTCTTCTATTGTACTTTCCAGAAGCCTACTCTGCCCATAATCTGAGCTCTGAAATGCGTATTCCATATCCTTTATTTCGGGTATCAAATACACCCCTTGTATAATTCCTATTATTGCAAACACAATAAGAATTATTTTCAGCCATACTGAATACTTAAATTTTTTCGATCTTGTAGCCAATTCCCCACACCACCTTCAAATATTTGGGTTCCTTTGGATTAATCTCAATCTTTTCTCGAATACGCCTTATGTGAACAGCAACTGTATTGTCACCATTAAAATTCGGCTCATTCCATACACGCTCATAAATCTCGTCGATTGAAAACACCCTACCCATATTCTGCATTAAAAGTATTATGATTTTTAATTCTATTGGTGTAAGCTTGATATCCTCTCCATCTACAAGAACAGTTTTTGAATCTAGATTCAAAACGAGGCTACCTGTTTTGATAATGCTTTTACCTCCTAAAGGCGAGCTTCCCAGCGTAGTATATCTACGTAGTTGCGATTTTACTCTTGCAATCAGCTCTAATGGATTGAATGGCTTTGTTATATAGTCGTCAGCACCCATATTTAAGCCTATAATCTTATCCATATCCTCACTTTTTGCTGAAACAAGAATAACTGGAATGTTTTTATCCTCACGAAGTTTCAGCATGGCTTTTATCCCATCTAACCTAGGCATCATAATATCCATTACTATGAGGTGAAATTGTTCTTTGTCAATAGCCGCCAATGCTTCTATCCCATCAAATGCCAATTTGACAGACAATCCCTCCTGTCTAAGATATATCCCTATTGCCTCTGCTATTTCCTTGTCATCATCTACAACTAGCACTTTATACCCCTGCATTATTCTCCCCTTTACATTTGCTCTGTTTAAAATCAAAATTACCAATAAATTATATCATAGCTTTTAATCACTATCTATAATATTAATAGAAAAATCTTACAAGCAAGTGCATACAAATCTTAAGAATTTATTAAGCTGTATGCCTTGTTACGTATTTATTCAGCTTCGTACATAACACTTAACACTTAATACTTAATACTTAATGCTTAAAAATTACAGTATTTTAACTTTTTTGACTTTTTTGTTTTACACTATTTTTATTTCATGCATTCAAGGAGAGTTATTGCGTTTATTGGTTAATTAATTTATTTTTTACATCTATTTATTTTAAACTTAATAAATATTTTATAAAATATAAGCAAAGAATATGTTGAGTATTGAGTATTTAGTGTTGAGTGTTGTATTGCGTTGTTGTATATTTATATGCTATTTTGCGTTGTTTTGAATAAATATACATAAAATCTGCACAAATTGAATGTAATTCTGCATAAACATGTAACAACGCAAAAAGCTTGTATTGCGTTGTTGTATACTTATAAAATAGGATGTGATATTATGGAATTCTTCACTCATATAAGGATGTCCTTGGCTTTGAAGCATACTATTGAAAAGGCTACTAATATTAAGCTAGATTCAATAAGCTTTATCTATGGCAATATTAAGCCTGATATATGCAAAAGATACATTAAGATTCCCCATTTCAAGAAAACCAGTATGGGTTTTATTAGAGAAAGAATTGCTGAGATTTCAAAAATCAGCATTACAACAAGGTCCAAATGTACAAAGGAATTCTCAGTTAATCTAGGAATAATAACGCATTACCTTTCTGATTTCTTCTGCTATGCTCATTCTGACTTATTTACAGGAGGTGCTGTAAAGCATTTAAGCTATGAAAACAGGCTTACAGCCTTTTGTAGAACAACTCATATATTAAATAGATTGGCTACTAACCACAAGAAATATAATAGTATATGTGAGAGTGTTGATATGCTATCACAACAGCTTAATATAACTTCTCTCTGTAGGAATATGTCTTGGCTAGAAAAGATATATTGTGCCCTTGAGCATCTGCACGATACCTATAAAGAACAAAAGCCATCCTATTCGCTTGATATAAGCTCAGCTTTTAATGCATGTGCTCTGCTGTGTATTTTCCTTGTTGAAAAATGCACCTCAAAATCACTTGAACTTGCAGCTTAACCTTAAAGTGTAATAAGAATTCTAAGTTGTCGATGCTATTAAAGACAGTGACTCGCCTAGGGTTCTTGTTGTTAACAATAGTAATCTTTTATTTGTATGCAAAAAAATATTGAGCAAATGCCATATAGACATTTACTCAATATATAGGTCTGGTCCCCCCTACCCCCCTAATGGAACGGTTACAACGCCACCGTTGGGGCTATAATAGAGAATGAAGGTATTAAATGAGTCAAAAATATATAGTAAACTTAATTGTTGAGCCTAATAATTTATAGGTTTTCAAGCCATTTTGACTTGACGATTTAACAAATACACTTAGTCTGGTACATACTGATTTATCGGCCACACGTCCTCTACTGTTAGCTGCTTTTTTAGCCTTTGAGAAAGATATAATGTTATCCTTCTTTCACGTGAACCAACTGGCTCGTACTCTCCTCTTTCCCAATCCTCTACTGTTCGTGTTGACTTTATTCCAACAAATTTTGCAATCTCCTGCCTGATTGCTTCTTTAGTGTATCCTGTTATCTGCTGTACCTCTTCAATATAACTTTTCAAATTTGTTTCTACCATCACTATATTCATTCCTCTCTTCAGGTACAAATCTGGGTTGAAAGAAAATCATATTTTATACCTTCTCTGTTTTAATTATTTTAATTGGTCATTTTCTTTTAACCTTACACCTCGTAAAATCAAGTCTTTAAATAGTATTAAGTTTAGTAGAATTATGTTATTTCTTATTATTTCTCGTTGTAAATAATTTATGATTAATCCTCTTAGTTTTAGCATAAACTATATACGTAATTGCTAGCGAAGTATCTTTCATGTTTTTATTATACAGAAGTATATTTCTATTGTCAATAGGAAAATTGTAAGTTAACATGAGAATATACGAAGTATTCTTCGTGCCACTTATGGTTTTGACAATAAACGCTGAAATAGCTATTAAATGAAGATTATTAAGAAAAAATAACCTAACTTGACCTTTAATATTTTTGTTTTGTTTTATGATGATTAGTATAGGAGGTGTTCTATGGATTCTTGTTCTAATTTTGGAAAGAAGCTACGCTATTTAAGGCGTAATAAAGGGCTCTCCCAACGAAGGCTTGCTGAGATAATTGGCGTTACTGATAGAATAATTAGCGATTATGAAAGAAATAAGCATATGCCATCGGGTGATAAGCTTAATCGTATTGCAAAGGAATTCGGAGTAACAGCAGAGCAATTGTTAGATGATGGGTATTATATTATAAATGTGACAGACGATACCCTACAGGAAAACGGAACGACCTACCCTCTTGATAATAAAACCACTACTGGAGATAGAGGAAGTCTTACTAAGGGTAATATATTCACAAATGGTGCATCAATTTCGTCTGATGAGTATCTTTCATTTAATATGACTGATGACACTATGGAACCACGTATATATGAAGGTGACACCCTTATAATTAAGAAACAGAGCTTTGTAGATGATAACCAGATAGCACTTGTTTCAGTGAGTGGCAAAAAGGCGATAATTAGAAAGGTTAGCAAGGCTACTTCTGGTGGTATCCTGTTAATCTCATTAAACAATAAATACAACCCACAATTCATATCAAAAAAGGATATAGAACGGCTTCCAGTTATCATTATGGGTCGGGTAGTTGAGCTAAGAAGCCAGCTATAATTTTATTTTACTGAGGCTTTTTAAAGCTGATACACTTTGTTAAGCATTATTTCCCATATTTATTGATAATTCAATGCCTACCAGTTATAATTTGAGTGATTTTATTAGCTAGCTAGAGTAAAGCAGGTAAAGC
>QKEK01000010.1 GCA_003251775.1 Clostridia bacterium
CAAGGCGTACTACAGTGGTTGAGACTTCACCCTATATAGATGTTGAGGTTGAGGATAAGTATTACAAAAGTATAAAAGAGGCATTGGACAGAAAAATCATGTTTGGCACTGGCTCGGGGTATTTTGAGCCTAATAAGAGAATAACAATGGCTGAGGTTGTAGCCGTTATGATAAGGGCATTAGGTCTTGAGTCATTAGCCCCAAATCCCACCGCTGTGACGACCTTCAAGGATAATGATGAGATCCCCTCATATTTTAGAAGCTATGTTAGTGCAGCTCAAAGGATTGGGCTGATACATGGTGATGAGAAGGGGTATTTTAAGCCTAATAGTAGTATAACCTATGAACGTGCTGCAATGCTTATATATAACTTTATTGAATATATGGGTAAGGATATCAGGGAGGATTATAGGGAAAGAGTGTTAGATTATTAATTACTTGTTTTAAGCTGTTAGTTTATAAATAAATAGGGTAAAAGTAGATATGTAAGCGTTTAACGAACTTCAAATTTGATAGAAATTCTAATGAAGTTCGTTAAATCGCCTAACGGAATGGCTTGAAAACCGCTTGCAGTGGTTATTTGTGCCAAATGCATGGGTGAGTTAGAATGTAAGCGTTTAACGAACTTCCGATTTGATAGAGATTCTAATGAAGTTCAAAGGTAGAGGTGGGTAATTTGAGAATACTTGTTGTTGATGATGAGAAGCTCAATCTGGTTATTGCATCAGATTTAATACAAAAGGTTTTTAATAACAAAGAGGTCTTTTTATGTAGTAACCCTCAGGATACAATTAATATGATTAGAAAGCATAGCATTGATATACTTTTATTGGATATTGTTATGCCTGTGACTTCGGGAATTCAGGTTTTGAAGGATATTAGGCAAACAGGCTTGTTTAACGATATTCAGATTATTATGCTGACCTCTCTGGAGGATGAAGAAAGCTTTAAGACCTGCTTTGATTTAGGTGCTGACGATTACATTAAAAAACCTATAAATCTGAATGAATTCTCTTCAAGAATAAAGGCGGCTATAAAAACAAGGGAGCATACACTAAAGCTAAAGGAGCTAAACAAAAAGCTCAATGAAACTCAGCTATATATGATACAAAAGGAGAAAATGGCGTCTATAGGAGAGCTGGCAGCTGGTATTGCCCATGAAATAAATAATCCAATAGGGTATGTAAATAGTAATTTAGAGACGCTTACTAGCTATATGCAAAAAATTGTAGAGGCAATAGGCTTGTATAAAGAATTTGCAGAGAAATCCTCTCAAGCAGAAGGAAAATTACGGAATGTGGAGCTTGATTTGAATGAAAGTGCTTTAAGTACGCTTACCGAAAATGTGACAGAAGAATACAGATTATTAAAAGAGCGTATTAAGAAAATCAAATTAGACTATATCTTAGATGATTTGAATTCACTAATTACAGATTCGAGAGAGGGAATAGAAAAGGTAATAAAAATAGTACAGAGTCTTAAAAGCTTTGCAAGGACAGGGTTTGAGGACAAGCTAGTATATAATAGCTTAGAAGAGATAATTAATGAAGCAATTATAATAGTCAAAAATGAGTCTAAGTACTTTGTAGATATTGAAAGGATATTTGCAAAGGTGCCAGAAATACAATGCAATAAGGGTCAGCTTGGACAGGTAATACTTAATGTTTTGGTTAATGCAATACAAGCTATTAAGACTGAAAAAAGAAACGACAGAGGCAAGATTATTATAGAAACAGGTTATACAAAAAAATATATCTACTGTAGTATTAAGGACGATGGTCCAGGAATACCAGAGAATATTATTCACCGAGTATTTGATCCCTTCTTTACGACTAAGGAGGTTGGTGAAGGGACGGGACTAGGCTTAAGTATTTCATATGACATAATAGTAAAAAAGCATAAGGGTGAGCTATTAGTTAAGAATAATATTGAAAAAGGTGCTTGCTTTACAATCAAATTACCTATTTAATGGATAGGATTGAAAGAAAATAACCAATTAAAATGATATGGATAGAGAAGGCATAAATATATGATTTTCTTTCAACCAGGATTTGTGCCTGAAGTGAGGTGGTTATAGGATTGAAAGAAAGGAAGAACATAGGTATGAAAGAAAAAACAATTCTATTTGTTGATGATGAAGAGAGTATCTTGAAATCCATAAATAGAATTTTTATTGACACGAGCTACGTAATATATACCGCGAAAAGTGGAAATGAGGCTTTAAATATACTAAAAGAGGTAGATGTGGAGCTTGTTATAAGTGATATGAGAATGCCTAATATGGATGGGTATACTTTATTATCTGAGGTAAAAAGGCTATGTCCAAATACAATACGCATAATACTTAGTGGATATAGTGATGAAAAGCTAGTATTTAAGGCTTTACAGCAAAATATAGCTAAGCTATATATCATGAAGCCGTGGGATAATAAGGAGCTTATTAATATAATTAACCAGATATTTGAGATAGAGGAATTACTACTTGAAAAAAATTTCTTTTCAATTATAAATAATATTAATGAGCTACCTACGATGAATCAAAGGTACCAACGAATGATAAGTATAATTGAAGATGATGGGGATATAGATATGTTGACAAGATCTATTGAGAGTGATTTTGTTGTATCCTCAAAGCTTTTGCATATAGTAAATTCAGCATATTATAAGATTAAAACGGGTTCTATTAAACAAGCTGTAGTTTATCTTGGTTTACAAAATGTAAGAAGTCTTATTCAAACAACAGCAATAATTGATACATTCACTGATGCTATATCTATTAAAACCAAAAAGCTGTATGATTTAATATGGAAGCAAGCCTTTTTTTGCAACAGGATAGTAAATATGATCTATAATGATTTTCTCCAAAGAAAGCTACCTGAGGTTGCATTTACAGCGGGTTTACTGCATAATATCGGTATTTTACTATTGTTAAAGATTTATGGCGAGAGCTATTCTGATATGATAATTAAGGCACAAAATGACTCTACAGCTATATTAGAGGTGGAAAAAGTAGGTTTTGGAATTGTTCACTCAGAAGCTGGCGGGTATTTATTAAAGTGGTGGGATTTGCCTTTGCCGATAATTGAGGCGGCTCTGTTTCATCATACTCCATTTGATAATCGAGTTATAAACAAGGAGATAGTAAGTGTAGTATACTTAGCACAGAAATATGCTTGCGAGATTTTAGGTATCAGTGTTTTTACGGAAGTAGAGTCTGGTATTTTTGAAAGCCTTAATATAGATAGGGATATGTTTGAAAAGGCAGTTAAAAAGATGGAAGTTGAATAATATTTGAGGTGGAGCGATGACTAATCAATATGCAGTTTTATTTGTTGATGATGATATACATATTCTTAACTCTATTAGAAGAGGGTTAATTGACGAGGATTACAGATGCTTTTTTGCTGAAAGTGGAAGTGAAGCACTAGAAATACTAAAAAAGAACAAAATTAGTGTAATTGTTACCGATATGCGTATGCCTCAAATGGATGGCTTGACGCTTTTGAAGGAGGTTAAGGGAAAATACCCAAACATTGTAAAAATAGTGCTTTCGGGGTATACTCAATTACAACAAATTCTTGCTACAATAAATAATGTAGATATTTTTAAGTTTATTACAAAGCCATGGAAGATGGAGGAAGAATTTAAGGTAATAATTAGGCAGGCGTTAGACTATTATAAGTATTTAAGTGAAAAAGAGGAAAATAAATGTGCCCTGGAGGTAAAGAATCAGGCATACCAAAACATTTTTAAGAATATTGATCATACTATTCTGGCAGTTCGTAACTCGCTTGATTTTTTTGGAACTGTTACACTGGGGGCTTTGGAGATAATTGGTGAAGGGGTAGAGGATACAAATAAAAGTTCTAATATAAATGATATTAGCATGGTTCAGCAAGATATTAAATTAAGAATAAGAGTGGTAACAGAGCTTTTACGATTGCTCATGATAAATGTTAATGAGGAGCAAAAAGAGTTTAGTATAGGCTCTTTAGTGTATAAAATAGTTGATAATATAGAAATGAATAATAAGGATACAGATAGTGATAGAAAAGTAGGAGTGAAGAATAAATTTAATGTTGAGAGCAAAATAGATGTTGAGAGTAAAGTGGATGTTGAGTGTAAAATAGATGTTGAGTGTAAAATAGATGTTGAGAGTAAAATAGATAATTCTTCTAAGGTAAATACAAATTTTGACTTGCTTTGTGCTTTTATTACTAAGACAATTCAAATAGTTAGTAGTGAGCTGGGAATAGGCTACGTTAAGATCATACTACTAAGAGATGAATATAAGGGTGAGAGTGTTTGTATAAATCTTATACATAAGGGAGTAAATGATAGTCAAAAAACAAATGTATTATTTACTAAGGAGATAATAGCACGAAT
>QKEK01000241.1 GCA_003251775.1 Clostridia bacterium
GCTCACCATATATTACAATTGAAAAAATTGCGTCTTCAAGGTATAATAATTACAAATCATGCATGCTAGGGTTAATCTTTTTTAATTTGAAGGGATGGGTTTAATGGCTGAGAATAATCAGAATAAAAATATAGAAGAAATATACTCTTTACCTTTGTTGCCTTTAAGAGGACTTACAGTATTTCCTCATATGGTATTACATTTTGATGTTGGGAGAAAGGTCTCTGTTAAGGCACTTGAACAGGCTATGCTAAATAATCAAATGATATTTCTTACTGCTCAAAAGGATATAAATTCTGAGAGTCCAAAGCAAGGTGAGGTATATAAAATAGGAACAATAGCCAAGGTTAAGCAACTTTTAAGACTGCCAGGCGATACAATACGGGTGCTGGTTGAAGGTATTAAACGGGCTAAAATACTAAAATTTACTCAGACAGAACCCTATTTTACAGTTGAGGTCAAGGAAATAGCTCAGAAAAACACAAGAGTTAGAAAAGTTGAATTGGAAGCCTTAATGAGACAGGTTATTATGAATTTTGAAAATTATGCAAAGCTAACAAATAGGATTGCACCTGAAATAGCTGCTTCTATAGAAACAATCGAAGAGCCTGCACGTTTATCTGATATTGTAGCATCAAATCTCTTTATAAAGGTAGATAGCAAGCAGGAGCTATTATCTGAGAATAATATCAAGACACGTTTAACTAAATTATTAGAGGTAATGTCTAAAGAAATAGAAATTCTACAGATAGAAAGAGAGATATCTTTAAAGGTTAAAAAACAGATTGATAAAAGTCAAAAAGAATACTATTTGAGAGAGCAGCTTAAGGCTATTCAGGATGAATTAGGAGAAGGTGAAAACTGGAATAGTGAGATTGAGGGCTACAAGGAGCGTCTAGCCTTGGGTGGATACCCGATTGAGGTCGAGGAAAAGCTTATAAAGGAATTAGGCAGACTAAAAAAAATGCACTCAGCAGCACCGGAAGGCTCAGTTATAAGAACATATATTGAGTGGGTTCTTGATTTGCCATGGAATAAGAAAACTGAGGAGATATTAAGCCTAGAGCTAGCAAGTAATATACTAGAAAAAGATCATTATGGCTTAGAAAAGGTTAAAGAAAGAATAATAGAGTTTTTAGCGGTTAGAAAGCTTAAGAATAGCTTAAAAGGACCAATTATATGTCTTGCCGGACCTCCGGGAGTAGGGAAAACCTCTATTGCTAAGTCGGTTGCACGTGCACTAAATAGAAAATATGTGCGTTTGTCACTAGGAGGGGTTCGTGATGAGGCAGAAATACGAGGGCATAGGAGGACGTATGTTGGTGCAATGCCTGGTAGAATTATTAATGCTTTAAAGCAGGCAGGAACAAAGAATCCGTTAATATTATTGGATGAAATAGACAAGATGAGCTCTGATTTTAAGGGAGATCCTGCTTCTGCTATGCTTGAGGTACTAGACGGAGAGCAAAATTTCTCATTTAGGGATCATTATCTTGAACTGCCTTTTGATTTGTCTGATGTACTGTTTTTGACAACTGCTAATAATTTATCTACAGTACCTAAACCCCTTCTTGATAGAATGGAGGTTATTGATATTTCGGGCTATACCGAGGAAGAAAAGTATAATATAGCTGAGATGTATTTAATACCAAAACAGATAAAGGAGCACGGTTTACTAAAGAGACAATTAAGATTTGAGTCGGCTGTTGTAAGGGATATTATTAATTATTATACCAGAGAGGCTGGAGTCAGAGGCCTTGAGAGAAATATAGCAAAGGTATGCAGAAAGGCTGCAAAGACTATTATAGCTGAAGATAGAAAGGTTATTACTGTTTCTAAGAAGAATTTGGTTAATTTTTTAGGAATAAAAAGATATCATTATGATAAGGCATGTCGTATTGATGAGGTAGGTATTGCAAGAGGTCTTGCATGGACCCCTGTAGGTGGAGATACGCTCTCAATTGAGGTTAATCTGATGAAGGGCGAGGGTAAGATTGAGCTGACAGGGCAATTAGGAGATGTCATGAAAGAGTCTGCTAAGATAGCTATAAGCTATATTCGATCTAGAGCAGATGAGTTAGGGATTGAAAATGATTTCTACAAAAATTATGATATTCATGTACATGTGCCAGAGGGTGCTACTCCAAAGGATGGACCTTCAGCTGGTATTACGCTTGCTACTTCGTTAATATCTGCTTTGACTGGCATCCCTGTTAAAAGGTGTGTTGCTATGACAGGAGAAATAACATTAAGGGGTAAGGTTCTGCCTATTGGAGGGGTAAAGGAAAAGGTGCTTGCTGCTCATAGGGCTGGGATTACTACAATTATTCTTCCAGGTGAGAACGAAAAGGATATATCAGATATACCTGAGACTATAAGCAAAAATCTAAATTTCGTGATTGCAGAGAATATGGAATGTGTTTTACAAACAGCACTCACTTCAATGCCTATACCGATTTTAAAGGAAGTCAGTGAAATGAATAACGACAAGGTTGCACATAATGAAAAATGTCAGGATAATATACAAAGTGATGCCAGTATCACTGGTATTACTCCAAAAACCACGGTGATTAAGCAGTAAGGATTAAATACCAATAATTTATATTCTGCCATCAACTTTTAATAAAGCTTTACTTATTGCAGAACAACAAGGTTTCAAAATTGTAATATATGTTTTAGTTTCTATAAAAGAGGATGTATGAACAAATAAGCTTCATACATCCTCTAAAAAAATCGTATTAAATATAAAATTAAATACTAATCAATACTTAATTTTATATCTGCACTCTTCATTAGGTCAGACTCTCCATAGGCTTCCATAGCATGCTCTGAGAGGTCGAGTCCTTCCAATTCTTCTTCTTTAGAAACCCTGATTCCCACAGTTGCCTTTATAACCTTAAAAACAGCAAAGGTAGTAACAAACGCCCATACTGATACAATAAGAAGTCCAAGCACTTGTACACCAAGTAAACGAGCACCACCGCCAAAGAATAGGCCTCCATCCTGAGCAAATAAACCAACAGCAATAGTTCCAAAAGAACCACAAATACCATGAACAGCTATAGCTCCTACAGGGTCATCAGCTCTGAATTTATCAATGATTTCAATACCGTATACAACTATTATACCAGCAACTATTCCAATAATTACTGCACTAGGAAGATTAACATAAGCACAGCCTGCTGTGATTGCTACTAGACCAGCTAAAGCTCCGTTAAGCGTCATGCTTGCATCTACCTTTTTATATCTGAAATAAGTCAACAAAGCACTAGATACGCCACCTGCTGCGGCTGCTAGATTAGTTGCAACTGCGACATGAGCGATATTTGCATCTAATGCATTTAAACCGCTACCTGGATTAAATCCAAACCATCCAAACCAGAGGATAAAAGCACCTAATGCAGCTAGAGGCACACTATGACCAGGTAAGGCATTAATAGTACCATCCTTTTTGTATTTGCCTATTCTAGGACCAAGAACAAGAACTGCTGCTAGTGAAGCCCAGCCGCCCACAGCATGAACAGCAGCAGAGCCTGCAAAATCAAGCATTCCTAGCTTAGCCATAAAGCCGTCAGGATTCCATACGATATGTCCAGCAACAGGGTATATTACTGCGGTTGCTAAGAAGCTGAAGACCATATAGGGTATGAATTTCATTCTTTCAGCTACTGCTCCTGAAATAATTGTTGCAACAGCTACTGCAAAGGCGGCTTGGAACAACCAGTATACCTCTGTAGGTAATCCTAAGTCTTTAAGAACGGTCAAATGACTTAAGTCCCCGCTTAAAAAGAAGCCAGTACTTCCGAAAAAGCCTAGCTTGCTTGCACCATACATAATCCCAAAGCCTATAATCCAGTACCCCAATAGACCACTACAGCAATCAATAAAGACCTTCATAATAATATTTAAAGAGTTTTTAGACCTTACAAACCCTGCCTCAAGCATGGCAAAACCTGCTTCCATAAAAAACACTAAAGCCGCTGCAAATAATACAAAAACTGTATTTAGACCACTTGTAACATTAAACAAATCCATTTTCAAATCTCACCTTTCATTTCTTTTCATGGTTGATGCACTTGAAATACATGGTTATTCTAATCTCTTGATAAAAAGACTTTAACCGTAAAACCCTTATGGAATTACCCCATCCTCGTTTTAATTCCAATAAAAAAAGCCCAAAATGCGTACATCAAACACATTCGGCTCCGTTACCAAATTAAATTCCATACCTCTTTGTATAGCTTATATTTACTTCATCGTATTAGTTTTTACAGCATTGTAATACGCACTGCCATAGCACGTAAGTGAAAGAATTTGGCACACTTCCACATGCTATATTATAATGCAATTTTCATTTTTTATCAAGCGCGTTATAATCAAATTGTATATTTGTATTGTATATGGTATCATACCTGTATAAGTAAAAACTAATCATACTGAGGAGAAAATATATGTCTAAGCTTATTATGGTCACAGGCGGAGCAAGAAGTGGTAAAAGTACCTTCGCTGAGAAGCTTGCAAAAGAAAGTCAGCAAAGAGTAGCTTATATTGCAACAGCTCTGGCTTTTGACGAAGGAATGAAG
>QKEK01000199.1 GCA_003251775.1 Clostridia bacterium
ACTATCTGAATATTACCCTGTTGTATCGCACTAGTGTATTTTGTTACAATATCCTGCAATACCTGATATTTAGACCCACCATATGCCTGAACCTGTTCCCTTATAGCAACAGCTTTACTAATCCCTATCTTGGCTTCCTTTTCTGCATCTGCGTATGCTAGTATCTTTATTTTTTCAGCATCATGTAAGGATCTCTGATACGATGCCTTACCTTCATTATCCTGAACCTTAATATTTATCTCTGACTGTGTTAATGACTTTTGTTGTTCTGCTCTTGACTGAGCTTCTCTTAGCTCCCTTTCCTTTACAGCAGCTTTTTCCTGACGCTCGTACGTCTCTATCTGCTCCATTGCTACCTGTCTTTCTCTTAATTGAGCTAGAATAATCTCGATTTTGTTATCCTTATCTGAGGACGAAGGAGTTCCAATCAAAACCTCCTCAAGCTCAAGATTATAATGCTCAAATTTCGCCTTCATTTCCTTTGCTGCAATCTGTTGAATGTCACTTCTTTCCTGTAAAAGCTGTATTAGCGTTTTACTTTGCCCAATATTTTTAAAATGTGCTGCTACCATAGGGTCTAGTGTCTGATCAACTAGCATTTTTATATCTCCAAATCGTTGGATTACATATGGTGCTTTCCTATAATCAATATGTAATACGACAGATAGTGGCAGTGACGGCTCAAATGCGTCCTTTGTTATAAGATTAACCTCCTTAAGGTTTGAATCAAATCTATGCTCGCCTCCCTCATTAGATATCCACTTTAATATAAAGTTTGTAGTTGGTACTTGAACAACTTTACCAGCATATGTATTAAATGCATATTTCCCTGGCATTAAAGGTTCCTTCCAAACTCCTCTGTAATCCCTATCAACAAGCTCACCGTGCTTATAGTCACTACCTGATGAGTCTATTCCTCTTTCACCTGTATAGGATACCACTACCCCTACATAGCCTACAGGAATAATTGTTTTAGGTGTCAGCTCAACGGTTGCAAAGAGTCTGTTAATAAAATACGTTCCTTCTGTCAAAACCTGATATTGTCTACCCCTAAAGCCTCCAGCCTTAAGAAATTTCTCAACATCCTGAAAATTGTTATGGTACTTTTCAATGTCTTTAATATCATCCCCCACAGTTGGTGCCACAATATTATTCTGTGCCATTGAAGGCCCATCATGAACGGTAACAATACCAAGGCTATCATCTACACCCTTAATAACAATTGGAGTAAATCCGTTTCTTTCATGGATAATATCAGACATTTTATTTATGGTCTGATTTTCTACCCTGCCAAGTGGCAGACTGTATACCTTCTCCTTTGTCAATATTACGAATTGTGCCAGATTAAAGGCATATGTTCCTTCACGCAGTATACTTCTTTGTATACCTCTTTGTCCTCCATTTACCAAAAATGCTTTAACACCTTGATAATTATTGCATTGAACTATCTTTCCAAGGGTCTGTGTTCCTGGCAATGGTTCTCCATCCCTTGCAAAAACATAGGCAATCTCCCCCTGAGAAATAGTTACTAAAGGACAAATGTGAACCTTATACATTATTGGGGTTAAGAAATGAATCCCCCCTCTGATTACTCTGGGCTGAAAACCCGCCTCTCCCTTAAGTGCAATTATCTGGTCATCAAGTGAGCCCTTAAATGACCAGAGCTTCTCAATTACAGCCACCTTATTATTGGGTATTACCCTGAAGCCAATGAGAAATAGTATTAAGCAAATCCCTGCTAATCCAGCCAATACATAAAATAGTGGTAACATAAAAACCTCTCCCCTCAAATCTAACATCATCAATTATGTATATTTATTCAAAACAACGCAAATTAGCGTATAAATATACAATAACTCAATAAACTCTGCACTAAATTTTAATAATAGGTATAAGAAAAATGACTTACAAAAAAGTAAGCTTTGGTTATCATATTCATGTATATTGCAGGAAATGCTATAAAAATTAAATAAGACTATGGAATTCCCATAGCTTATGCTCTGCGATAACAACCATGTACAGACAACTGTATTCTCTCAACGCTTACGAGGTTAGCTGACGGGCTCGGACTGGAGAATTGTCCTATCCTTTTTAGGAATTCGCCCCAATAGTTGGGTCCCCCGCTTTATAAAAAACTCAGCGTAGTCGTTTATTAAATTATGGTATAATTATATTACCAAAAATTATCCTGGTCAATGCTACTGTTTACGTATAACTGGCTAAAAGTATTGTTAATAATTTAACCAAGTGTGGTTAAACCATTGTTTCTTTTATTATCTTGGTTTATCTCGATTTTTCTTTAATTCTCATATTGTAACTTACATAAATCGTAATAAATACCCTCATTCTCTAAAAGCTTTTGATGATTACCCATTTCCACTATTTGTCCATTATGGATTACTATAATATTATCCGCCTCTTGTATAGTGGATAATCTATGTGCTATAGCAATAGTAGTTCTACCCTTCATAATTTTTGATAATGCATCCTGAATTAAGCCTTCTGTCTCGGTGTCTACATTAGAGGTTGCCTCATCCATAACTAAAATACTGGGCTCTAAAATCAATGCTCTGGCAAAAGAAATTAATTGACGCTGTCCAGACGAAAGGGTTGCACCCTTTTCACAAAGTAAGCTTTCATACCCACCCATACGCTCAATAAAGCCATGTGCATTAACAAATTTAGCTACCTTATATATTTTCTCGTCTGGAATATGATTTTTTCCTAGTCTGATGTTATATTTAATATCACCCGAAAAGAGAAATACATCCTGAAGCACCAATCCAATACTCTTTCTAAGCACACTCTTTTCTATATCTCTTATATTAATACCATCAATTAATATTTCCCCACGCTGTATCTCATAAAAACCGCAAATAAGGCTAATAATACTGGTTTTACCTGCTCCTGTAGCTCCTACAAAGGCCACCGCCTCCCCAGCAGAGATTTTAAAAGAGACATCCCTTAGCACCCAATCCTCACTATTATACGCAAACCAGACATTTCTAAATTCTATTGTGCCATTTAGTCTTTTAAAATCAGCTGTTTCCTCACCTTCTCTGTACGTACTTACCTTCTGACATTCTATCGCTTCATCTAACAAGGAAAAAATCCGTTCAGATGCAACTACTGATGATTGAAGAGTGTTATACCTCTCTGTCAGATTCATAATAGGATGAAAAAAGCTGTTAGTATAGTTAATAAATATAAATAAAGTACCCACCTCAATATTGCCACCTAAAATGCCTCTACCACCAACCCACAATAATAGTGCTAGTGCAAATGAGTTGATTACATCCATAATTGGTCGGTATACACCTATTATCATTATCATCTTATCATTTGCTTTCATATAGTCTTTACATATCGCATCAAATTCCATATACTTCTTTCTCTGCATATTAAATACCTGAATTATTTTAATACCAACTACATGCTCAGATAAGAAAGCGTTTATTGCCCCAAGCTTACTTCTGATTTCACTAAATACCTTTCTGGCATTTCGCCTAAAGATTATTGCAGCAATAACCATTAAAGGTATAACCGTAATACTAACTACGCTTAAGGATAAATTTAATCTAATCATTGCTATTACTATTCCGAACATAATAAAACTGTCCTGAATAAAGCCTACAAGTATATCTGTATACATTTCATTGAGTGCCTCTGTATCATTAGTCACATTAGTTACAATACGACCTACAGCGTTTTTTTCAAAATATTTTATTGGTAGTCTTTGTATATGTCTAAATATATTGTTTCTCAAATTCATTATAATCCTTTTCCCAGTTGCCTCAAGGATATATGTCTGTATGTAACCAAAAACCAATTCGAGAAATAAAAAAAGCAGAAATAGACTACTAAGCTTTATAATACCACCCTCTGCTTCATTTGCTGAAATAACACCCGTTACTACACCCTGAATATACTTATCTATACCAATTTTTATTATGTAGGGTCTTATTATAGTGAGAATTGTAATCAGTAGTACGAGTGCTAGGGCTAGCAGGAACAAAGGCCAGTATGGAAGTGCAAATCTTGCTAATCGCATGAAGATTTTTTTGTCATAAGTAGCTTTACTATTCTTGTTATTTCTTTCTTTACCTTTATTTTTATTTCTTTCATCTAAGAAATTACTTTGCTTGAAACGACCTTCCATCTACACCCATCCTTCATTAGATTTTATCTTATCCTCTAGCTGTTGTCTTTGATATATCTTATAGTACACTCCCCTTAATCTAAGAAGAGATTCATGCGAGCCTCTTTCTACTATCTCACCCTCATCAAGTACAAATATTTCATCAGCCTCCATTATTGTAGATATTCTATGAGCAATAATTATCGCTGTACAGTCACTCAT
>QKEK01000208.1 GCA_003251775.1 Clostridia bacterium
GATGAATTAGTTGAGGTGGGAGTGTGAAGAAATGGACGTTGATGTACTTTTAGAAAATCTTATAAAGATACTTGAATTTGAAAAGAGATACTACTTAAAACTGATTGATATTTCTACAAAAAAGACCGATATAATAATTAAGGGAGATATTGTTGAACTTAAAAACATTACGGAGCAAGAACAAATTATGGTCTCACAGATATTAAAAGGTGAGCAAACACGTATATCAATTGTTGAACAGTTGGCTAAAATATTTAAAGTAGACAGCGAAAACTTAACAGTTACTCAAATAATTGATAAAATAGGTAGCAAACACAGAAAAAAAATAAGTGATAAAAGACTAGAAATGAAGAGAAGCATTGAAGAGCTTAAAAGTATAAACGATAAAAACTCTGAATTAATAAAAAACGCTATTGATTATATAGATTTTTCAATAAATCTATTAACAGGAGCAGGGGTATATAGTACAAATTATAGTGGTTTTGGTGAGGGTCGTAGAGAGCAGTCAAGAAGCTTACTAGATTTAAAGCTATAATTATTACTTCTAATGTAATGAGATGAATATGCGGGTTGAATAGTTAGTGTTGATGGTAGTGTTAAATGAAATACTGTTTAATATATTTGCTCAGTTGTCGATATTCTAATTGTAGTATTGTTGTAATTATTAAATTATTGTATGAAAATCATAGAATGATTTTTTGTACGAAGAAAGGGGTGTATTATGAGCGGTGGCTTTAGTGCTTTAGGCATAGCTATAAGTGGAATGAATGCAAGCCAAAGGGCTTTAGAAGTAACTGGTCATAATATTTCTAATCTTAATACTACCGGATATGTTCGTCAACAAGCTATGATGGGAGACAGTAGATATGCTACTGATGCAACAGGCAGGATACAAATAGGTACAGGGGTAGATGTTGCACAAATAAGACAGATAAGACAAAGCTTTTTAGATAATATATATAGAGCTGAAAATAATGGGTTACAATACTGGGAAACAAGATCCAAGGCGTTAGGAGATTTGGAAACTATTATGGGTGATCCACTGAATGAAACTTTACAAGGTTCATTGAATGCTTTCTGGGATTCTTGGCATGAATTATCTAAGGATCCTTCTAGCCTTGCTGTTAGGGCGATGGTTAGACAGAGTGGAGAACGTTTGGTAGAAACTATCAACCATATTGGAGAACAGGTATCAAAGTTGCAAAATGACCTTAACACGGAGATTATAATAAAGATTGATGAATTTAATAGTATTACTTCAAAGATAGCAAAATTAAATACAGCCATTACCTCAATGGAGATTGGTGGTAACTTAGCAAATGATTATTATGACCAGAGAAATATGCTATTAGATCAATTATCTGGTTTAGCAAATATAGAAGTTAGAGAATTAGTTGATGGTCAGGTGGATGTTACGGTTGGAGGGTATTTTGTTGTTAACAGAAGTGATTGCTATAAATTGATTGCACAAGAAAGAAATGCTGGTGACATATATGTTGTTCCAAAGTTAGAAGAATATAACGTTGAACTTAAGATGGGAAAGGGTATAATATCAGGGTTAATTGAGGCAAGAGGGGATGTAAGTGGCAAAAAGGGAAGCTATTACAATGGAACACCTAATCTTGACACAGAAATTAATATTATTGTAGATGTTTCTGATACTAGTGGCAGTAATTTGTTCAAACTAAAAGAAAACATAGAGAGATACACAAAAGTGCTTTCTGACCAAGGCTTAAACCATAATATTAGATTAATTACTTACGATGGAACAGGGGTATTATCTAATGTAAATTTTGGCAAAGACTTAACTGGATTTTCTTCAGCGGTTAAGTCGTTAGCACCAACAACAAATGTGGGAAATGATTTTGCAGATGTAATTACCGAGCTTGATACTATATTGCCATTTGGGGATGATGCCAATCGGCATGCTGTATTATTTACTGGAGAAAGCCTTGATGGAGACGGTACTCCTGCAAGTGTTGCTACCGTTGCTTCTTATTTAAGTAAACTTACAGCTAATAATATTAAGTTATCTGTTGTTACTGATCCAGCTCTTAATAGTGCCTCTCCAGATGTGGGAGAGCCTGGGTGGGAGGTTCTTACTAGGGGTACAGGGGGTAATTTATATAATATTAATTCTGTGGACTTTGAAGGAGTAATAACTCAGCTAAATGAGGATATTAATGATGATGTTAATAAAGGGTTTTCAAAAGTAAATGAGGATACAAATATTATTTCTTCAATAAAGAAAAAGCTGAATGCAATGATTAATATTATGGCAAGAGAGGTAAATAAATTGCATTTATCAGGCAAAACATTAACAGGATTAAACGGAGTTAATTTTTTTGAGCCAATTAGTACTGATTTACCAATGGAAATGGGCAATATTAGAGTAAGTTTAGCAATAAATGATTTAAACAATATAGTTGCTTCGACTGGACAAACCAATGGAGATAACACTATAGTAAAAAAGATAACGGAGCTAAGGCTGACATCGTTTATTGAAGATACTGAAAAGCCAATGACAGTTGACGAGTATTATCAGGCAATCATAATGAATGTTGGAAACATTGGGAGAACTGCATCAGGGATTGCAGAAAGTCAACGAAAGTTGGTTGAGGCTGCTGATAATGATAGAAATTCAATTATGGGAGTATCATTAGACGAGGAAATGACACATATGATGAAATTTAAGTACTCATACAATGCAGCAACTAAGTCTATTAGTGTAGTAAATGAAATGCTAGATACAGTTATTAATCGGATGGGACATGTAGGGAGGTCATAAGAATGAGTGAAACATTTATGGGACTAAATATAGCCGTCAGAGGCTTATATTCTTCACAAAGAAGCTTATCCGTTGTGAACCACAATCTAAATAATGTGAATACACCTGGATTTTCCAGACAGGTAGCGGAACAAACAGCTGAAAGGCCCATGTATATCCCCGACGGTTCAGGAATGCTAGGGACTGGTTCGAAAATAACTGAAATAACAAGAGTGCGTGATAATTATTTGGATTATAAGTATTGGAGTGAAAATCAGGCTAAAGGTGAATGGGTAAAAAAAGGCGTTTTACTCTCTGAGTTGGAGACTTCTTTCTACGAATTATCAGATGAAGGCTTTAATGCTGTAATGGACAAGTTTTATTCTGCGATGCAGGATCTTACAAAGAATCCTGAAGATTTCTCAAATCGTGCAAATGTGAAAGAAATGGGTATAGGGTTGGCTAAATACTTCAATTCAGTTTATAGAAAAATAGAGAAAATGCAGACAGATATTAATCAAGAAATAAAATTGACAGTAGAAGAGGTTAACAATCTTGCAAATGAGATTAGTAAAGTAAACAGACAAATATATAATCAAGAGGTAACAGGCAGTCATGCAAACGACCTAAGAGACAGAAGAACAGTTTTGGTAGATCAGTTATCTGAATTAATTAATATTAATGCATATGAAACTGTATATGGTAAGCTTCCAAATGGAGAAGATGATATACGATTTGTTATAACGGTTAGTGGGAAGGCAATTGTCGACCATAACGAGTGTTCGGAGCTAGAAGTTCGGAAGAGGGATACTAAAGTTAATGAAGAGGATGTTGAAAATCTATATACTATTGGTTGGAAAGATGGGAACAAGCTAAAGGTTAAGTCAGGAAAGCTCAGGGGGATGCTTGACATAAGGGATGGAAATGAGGGGGAAAATGGTTCACCTTTGATACGAGGAATTCCTTTTTATCAAAAGCAAATGAATAAATTTGTCAGAGTGTTTGCCAGAACATTCAATGAAGGTATTATTGATGCAGATGGAGATGGTAAGCTAGAAAAAACCATGGGGCATGCAGATGGATATAAACGAAATTCTCAGGTGGGGGATATGCCAGCGGGGATTCGGTTTTTTACTATACTTGATGAGAATGGTCAGCCAATGGAAAGTTATAAATTTATTAACGGTGCGGACAAAGTAACAGACGATATAACCACACCTGATAATGAATACTATAAAGCAGTGGAAGATAGTTATAATAAAATAACAGCAAAAAATTTCTGTGTTAGTAAGGAGATTCTTGATGACTATGAGAATTCGCTTTGTACATCTGGTGTTTCTGGTCAGATTGCAAATACAGATGTGTTAAGAAATATAGTTCAAATGAGACATAACAAGTATATGTATCAGGAAGGTGCTCCTGAGGATTTTATGAAAACTATGATAGCTACAGTTGGTATAGATGGACAACAGGCTCAGCGATTTGAGGAAACTCAGAAAGCGATTATTCATCAGGTTCAGAATAGAAGAGAATCGGAGTCGGGGGTATCAATAGATGAAGAAATGGG
>QKEK01000282.1 GCA_003251775.1 Clostridia bacterium
AGGTGATATGTTAACGGATGAAAATTTAAAAAAATAACACTGTTTGATTAAAAATAAATAAGAGAATTGTGTATAAATGAAATATAATAATATTGAGTAGATTTAGTTTGAAATGTAAAAGCTAATGAAGAAATGATAAAAAATATGTCCCTATAAAGGGGTTTGCAAATATATTAATTTAAAGAACAAAATGGAGGTATATCATGTATCAAATTGGAAAGATTAAAGTAACCGCAGTAATACCAGAGCAGCTTATAAGACTGAACGATTTAGCTTATAATCTTTGGTGGACGTGGAATACAGAAGTAATAGACTTGTTTAAAGAAATAGACTCAGCTTTATGGGAGGACTTGCACGGTAATCCAGTTAGGTTTATTCAGGAGGTTAGTCAAAAAAAATTAGAAGAGAAGATAGCAGATGACCAGTTTATTAAACAATATAATGCGGTTATAAGTAATTTTGATAGCTATATGCAAAAGCAGGATACCTGGTTTAATAAAATGTATAGTGATAAAAAAGAAATGAGCGTCGTTTATTTCTCGGCAGAATATGGACTTACTGAAGTATTACCTATATACTCTGGAGGTCTTGGGGTATTATCAGGGGATCATTGTAAGTCTGCAAGTGATTTGGGACTTCCCTTTACAGGTATAGGTCTGTTGTATAAGCATGGCTATTTTAGTCAGAGGATTAATAGGGATGGTTGGCAGGAGCCTGTATTTCACAATCTTAATCTTTCACAGCTTCCCGTAAAGCCTGTACTAAAGCCCGATGGAAAGCCTGTATTAATTAGTGTAGAGCTTCCTGGGAGAGTTGCTTATGCGAGAATATGGAAAGTTGATATTGGACGAATAAAGCTGTATTTAATGGATGCTGATGTAGCCGAGAACAATCAATTTGACAGAGGCTTAACAGCAAAGCTGTATGGTGGAGATCAGGAAACAAGAATACAACAAGAAATACTGCTAGGTATAGGTGGCATTAGAGTTCTAGATGCTCTTGGTATAAAGGGTACAGTATATCATATGAATGAGGGACACTCGTCATTTATGGGTCTGGAGTTGATTAGAAAGCTGGTGCAAGAAAAGCATATACCATATATTGAAGCTAAAGAGATTGTGAATTCACAAAGTGTGTTTACTACCCACACTCCAGTTCCAGCAGGTAATGATGCGTTTCCTATGGATATGATAGATAGGTATTTTAGTAATTTTTGGGGTTACATGGGTATACAAAGGCATGAATTTATGCAGCTTGGTATGAAAGAAGGAGATACCTATAACTTCAACATGACAGTACTTGCCTTTAATGTAGCTGGTAGGAAAAATGGAGTAAGTGAGTTGCATGGTGCTGTCTCAAGAGCTATTTTTAGTAGTGCGTGGCCGGGGGTTACCGAGGATGATGTCCCTATTTCTCACATAACTAATGGAATTCACACTCTGACATGGATTTCCTCCGCCTTTAGATATTTATACGACAAATACTTAGGGAGTGACTGGAAAGAAAGAATTTCGGAACCAGAAATATGGGAAAAGGTTGATGATATACCTGATGAAGAATTATGGAAGACTCATGTCGTATTAAAAACTAAGATGATTCAGTTTCTGCGTAATAATAGATTGAAGAAACAAAAAGCGAGAAATGGAGAATCTGCTCAGGATATTCATGAGCTAGATGAACAGCTTGACTCAAATGCTTTGACAATCGGCTTTGCTAGAAGATTTGCGACATACAAAAGAGCAAATCTGATATTCAGAAATATGGCGAGAATTGAAAGGATATTAAACAATCCAAACAGGCCAGTACAAATAATATTTGCTGGTAAAGCACACCCTGCTGACAGGCCTGCACATGAGGTAATAAAGCATATATGTGATATTGCAAGACAAGAAGGCTTTAAGGGTAAGGTATTCTTAATAGAGAACTACAATATGCAGGTAGCACGCCATTTAGTTCAGGGGGTAGATGTTTGGATGAACAACCCAAGAAGACCTCTTGAGGCTAGTGGTACAAGTGGACAAAAGGTGTGCGTTAATGGTATAGCAAATTTCAGTATACTAGACGGTTGGTGGTGTGAAGGCTATAACGGTAAGAATGGATGGGTAATAGGAGATGAAACCCATTATGATAATGAGCATTATCAGGATGATGCAGATAGTCAATCAATTTATGATAAATTAGAAAATGAGATTATCCCTTTGTACTATAATAGAGATGATAGAGGAATACCAGCAAAGTGGGTTAAGATAATGAAGGAGTCTATAAAATCATGTACGCATGAATACAGTACTGATAGGATGGTAAAGGATTACACAGTAAAAATGTATGTGCCTTCTGAGCTTAGATTTGAAGGAATAACTAAAGACGATAATGCTATTGTTAAGAATCTGGTTGACTGGAAGCATAATATTATAAGAAATTGGCCACAGGTTAATATAGTAGCTGATTCAAACAGAAATGAGCTTAAAGAGAAGAGTGCATTGTCTGGTGAATCTATATCCATTAGTACAACTGTTCAGCTAGGAAGTATACAGCCAAAGGATGTTGCAGTGGAGGTTTACTATGGTTTTATAAAAAACGGTAGGATAGTTGATGCTCTTAAAAAGGAAATGATTGTTGAGAGTCAGGTAGATTCATCGACATATAAATACTCTACGGATATACGAATTCTAGATGGTGGGGAATATGGCTATACCTTTAGGGTAATTCCAAAGAGTGATTATTTAGTAAATCAATTCGACATCAAGTTGATTAAATGGGCGTAGTTGTTGGTTTAGAAATAATATAAAACTTATTGTTTGCATATAAAATGAACAAGTGTATTAAATAAAAATAAGTACTACTAGGAGTGTGAAGCTAAAAGAGATGTAATTAACAAATGATTACATCTCTTTTAGCAAGAGAATACAAAAAATATATGATTCAGCCAAAGATAATTGACTTTTTATATAAAAAGATATAATATAACACTAAAGAATGAGGTGAGAGGAGAAAGCTATTTATGAGCAAGAAAAAAGTACCCTACAAAATTTATCTTTCAGAGAATGAATTACCTAAGCAATGGTATAACATTCAGGCGGATTTGCCTAAACCACTTCCACCAGTGTTAAGTCCCAGAACCTTAAAGTCTGCTACACCTGATGAGCTTGCTGTTATTTTCCCAATGGGATTAATTGAGCAGGAGGTTACTCTGGAAAGATATATTGATATTCCAGGGGAGGTTCAGGAGCTATATAAATCCTTCAGACCTTCTCCCCTATGCAGAGCATATGGTTTGGAAAAGGCTTTAGATACACCTGCTAAGATTTATTATAAATATGAAGGGGTAACACCATCTGGAAGTCACAAATTGAATACAGCCATCCCACAGGTTTACTATAATAAGATTGCTGGAATAAAAAGATTGGCAACAGAAACTGGAGCAGGGCAGTGGGGGTCAGCTCTTAGTATTGCCTCTCAAATGTTTGGTATAGAGTGTACTGTGTATATGGTAAAGGTTAGCTATGAGCAAAAGCCTTATAGAAAGTCTTTAATGGAAACCTTTGGGGCAAAGGTTATTCCTAGCCCAAGTAATCTCACAGAGTCAGGAAGAATGATTCTTGAAAAGAATCCTAACTCATTAGGAAGTTTGGGAATAGCTATTAGTGAAGCTGTTGAGGATGCAGCAACACATAGTGATACAAATTATGCTTTGGGTAGTGTATTGAATCATGTAATTCTTCACCAGACGATTATTGGTCAGGAAGCGTTACTCCAAATGGGCAAAATAGATGAATATCCTGACACTATTATTGGATGCTGTGGAGGGGGAAGTAACTTTGCAGGGATATCCTTCCCATTTGCAAGACAAAAAATGAAGGAAGGCAAGAGCATAGATATTATTGCTGTAGAGCCAGCAGCTTGTCCTACTCTTACAAAGGGGAAAATGGCATATGATTATGGTGATACAGCTAAAATTACACCCATTACAATGATGTATACTTTAGGACATGATTTTGTTCCATCAGGAATTCATGCAGGTGGATTAAGATACCATGGAGATTCCGCACTTGTAAGTGAATTGGTAAAGGAAGGTGTTGCAAGAGCGGTAGCTGTTCACCAAACAGAGGTTTTTGATGCTGCTGTATTATTTGCTAAATCTGAATGTATATTACCAGCTCCAGAGTCTTCTCACGCAATTAAGGTTGCTATTGATGAAGCCTTAAAGTGTAAGGAAACTGGTGAGGAAAAGACAATTCTATTCTGTCTCAGTGGTCACGGACATTTTGATCTTTCTGCATATGAAGCCTATAATAATAAAAAGCTTGAGGATGTAGAATATACGGATGAAATG
>QKEK01000013.1 GCA_003251775.1 Clostridia bacterium
ATTAAATATAGTAGAGGTGAGTAAGGTGATAAAAAAAATCGTGTATGTAGGTATGGTTATAACAATATTGATAGCTATGCTTAGCGGTTGTGCTTTAATATCGGATGACTCAAAAGACAATGACAACCCTGACAACGTAACTGAGTCAGATTCCGTTTCAAAGAATGATTTAGAACAGGAAGTGCAAGAGGAAAAGGCATTAAAGAAATCTGACTATTTAAATTCAGGAATAACAGTAAATAGTATTCCGTTTTCTCTTATAGCTACAGGGAGGCTTAATGGCTCTTCATTAGATAAAGATATTCAAATTGAAATAGAAATGTTGAAGTATCAGAAGGGTTATAGCTACTGGAAAATAAATGAGGGTGAGTATTTAATATTTATTACTTCAGGTGAAAAGAATACTGGAGGCTATACTATTGAAGTGAAGTCTGTTGAAGATAATGAGGCAAAAACAGTTATATTAGTGGAAGAGTCAAGCCCTGCAAAGGATGCAGTGGTAACAGAGGCATTTACTTACCCGTTTGCGGTAATTAAGGTAAAAGGTATCACAGAGAATTTTACCATAGTAAATCAAAAAAGTGAGGAGTTTTCCTTGATTAACCTTGAGAGTGGAATAATACACGAGGCAGATACAAATTCTGGTGCAGGAACAATGCTAAGCTCTGATGAAAGTAAGGTTACAAAGCCTGTTCGTGGCATATATCAGGGGCAGATAGATGGGAATTCGATTGAGGTAAAGATTTTAGATGATTACTATGCATTTAGGACTCAGGAGGTTCAAAATCAGATAGATGGTCTGGAAACTGGGGATATAGTTGAGGTAGTTGTTGAGATTTCCCCATATGACCAGCTTATTGCAAAGAAGATTAAGAAGGTAGTTGATTAAGAGTATATTAAGTGAAATATATAGCTTTTTACTAACAAAGGGGTTGGGGCTGTTGCATAAAATGTGTGCACAGCCTCTTTTCATTTTGTAGGAACAAATTCAGCTGTTTGATTAATTTGTGAAATAATGATTTCCCCTTTTACTTATAAGAATAATAATCTAAGTTTGGACGTATGCCATTTGTACTATACCAAAGTTTACAGGTAAATTGAAAGCTACTTATTTGGCGGATTTTTACGAAGCCTAAGCACAACTCCATGCTTAATAGCCAATTTTTGAAAAAGAGAAACAATATGTTCTGCTCTTTCTTTTATAGTAAGATTATTGAGATCTCTATTATAAACAACCTGATTAATGACATGTTCTATATCCTTCAGTGGCAAAAGATTTATAGCTACGCAATAAAACGTTTTTTTGCGACCATCATTATAATCGGACAGTAGTGTTTGCAGAATTTCAGCCTTTTTGACTTGTTCCTCATTATAAGCGTCTATCCCCATATCTTGTGCTTTCGCAATATCTCTTAGTTGCCTCTGATGGGTAATAAACGAATCGTATTCCTCTATACCTTCATATCTCTGACAGGGATATTTGGGACAAAGAAAACAATATTCAACTTTATCATGCTGCAAGCTACATTTTGCAATTGTGCAAGATTGGTTGCCAGCACCACCTCCACAACCGGGACAATGCCCACCCAGACGCATGGGACATAACCCGCAGTTTAGTCCGCAAAGTGAAAAAGATAAATTTGTTCTGTTAAAATCTTTAATTTTAAACACCCCCAATTTATAGTGGGATGGTGCTGTTGCACTCAATGTTTGCACAGTCTCTTTTGTATTATGTAGGAGTAAATCTTAAGTTTAAACAAACTTGGGATTTACAACAAAATATTAGTAAGAAAAATCAAAATATTTTACAAAAACATTATACTATTAATCAAAGATTTTATCAATTAAAACTTCCAATTGAATTGGATTGTATAATCCTAGATAACAGCAGTGAAATTTGGGAAATCAATAGCGAACTAAGAAATGCAAATAAATGCTTTGCAACAACCTAAGAGCACTAAAAGTGATAATGAAGATTTAACAACTCAAAAAATTGAGAATTGAATGGAATATAAACGATAGAGAGGTAATGCAAAAGGTAAAGAGTAATAGCATATAATACACATTATGTTATGTCAAATAAGTTGACATTATACAAAAAAGCCATACAATAGTATTGTGGGTATTATTTAATATGGAATTTATACTATGCAAACTGATGATATTAAAGGTGGGATTAATATGAAAATTATTACAAACAAAAGTAAGAGGATTATTTTAGTTGGTGTACTAGCACTCATTCTGGGTTCATTAGCATATTTATGGATAGTTAATAATAGCATTAAGCATATGCCCATGTTTGCTAGCTATGCTAAAGGGTACGACAGTATACAGGAATTAACAGACGACAGTGCTGTTATTGCGGTCATAAAAGCTAAGGAAGTTGTTGATGAATGGGTGGTATCTGGTAGGTGGCCTTTAAAGAATGTTGAGGTAGAAGTTGTCAAGCCTATACTTAATGTTAAATTAAGTGAGCATCTAAAAGTATGTCAAACAGATGGTATTGTAGAAATAAAAGGTGAGAGGTATCATAAATCTTTTCCAGAGGATCCGCTATTAAAAAAAGGAGAGGAGTACCTTGTTTTTATGCGGACTAATGAAGACGGCGGGTATACAATACTTGGTGGACCACAAGGGAGATTTAAGATTAAAAAAGGAAAGGCTTACTCAATGAAATATGTAAACGAAGAAGCTAAAGGCTATTGTAAGGTTGATATTAATGGAGAAGAAATTGATGCCTTAACTGATAAAATTAAAAAATGTATTGTGGAGAAGGAAAAGAAATAGGAATTCTAAGCTGTCGAAGCTATCATAGATTGCAACGACAGCTTAAGTCACTCACTTCTCATTATGGTCTACCCAATCCTTTGCTTCCTCAACGCACTCTGCTGAAGGAATAGAAACCTTAGTTTCAGGCATTTCCTCTTGAATATCCAGAACTGCCAAGGTCTTAAATGCACCGAGAAGCTTGTGCTTTTTTTTGTCCTGTTCTTTAATCTTATCCATAACATATCACCCATTAATTAGATTATAATTACTTTAGTACTATTAGTACTATTAGTATTGTTAATATTGTTAATATTGGTTCTACTGTCCTGTATACAAGTCATTGAATATAACTTGTTTAATAACCTGTTGAATATCTTGTTCATGACTTGTTTCAGCAAAACCAAATTTACATAAGATTATTATGACCAAAAAATCAATAATTAAAATAACAATAAAAGGGTTTATGTAAAAAAACACCTATTTAGCTTTGGCTTAATCAAATATAATTAATCACTAATAATATCAATTAATAAGGGAAATATTAAGAATAATTTATAAGAATTAATTGATTAACAGAATTTAATTATATACTTGCTTAAAGCAGGGATTATTTTATAGCAAAAGGAGTTTTAATATGGATTTACAAAGCCCTGAGTTTTTTTATGGGATAGCTTTTGTTGCATTATTATTAGTACTTACAGTTATCAATATCAGATATGCTACGCGTGGTAAGGATGTAAAGCTAGAAATATCTGAGATTCCTGCCTCTCATGATAATTTGGGGAAATATATTAAGGGGATTGCAGCAGGACATCAGATTTACTACAAAAAACGTTGTTCAAGCAGGGTTTTTAAAAACACTAGAAAATGTATCAGAGAGTTAAAGGAGTACTATGCATTTTTAAGCAATATACCTGACAAGGGTATAGATTTGGTTCCTTCTGCACAGTGGGTTATTGATAATTATTATGTAATAAGCAGAGAAAACAAGCTTGTAAGACAGAGCTTTTCCAAAAGGTTTTATCGTCATTTGCCATGCTTAAAGGGAGAAAACTATAATAAATACCCAAGGATATATCTTTTGGCTGTTGAGATGCTAAAGGCTGCACAATTCCATTTAGATGAGGATATGCTGATATATATGCTTAACAAGTATCAGGAGGTAGAGGAATTAACAATAGGTGAGATTTGGGCATTACAAAATGTCTTGAAGGTCTGCCTAATTCAGTATGTTCATAATTTCTCCAGACAGATTGTAAATTCAGTTAAAACCAAACAAAGAGCAGATGAGTTAATAAATTCAATATTAAGAAGAGGTATCAATGATGAGAAGGTAATATTTAAAATTCTGATATCTTCAAGCAAAGGTCTAATTAATAATCCTGGTTATATTTCGCAAATACTACACAGACTAGATGAATTAGAGACAAATGAGAATACAATAAAGTCAAAGCTGTGTCAATTTCTTAAGTGTAAGGAGGAGGAGCTTTCACAGTTTTTCAATCAGGAGGTACATGCACAGGCAGAGCTTCAGGTAAGGATAAGCTCAACATTAACAAGCCTTATAGAAATGGCGGCCATAGACTGGGAACAACTATTCGAACAAACAAGCTTGACTGAGAAGGAGTTGGTGAAAGACCCGTCAGAAGTATATAGCAAAATGACCTTCGTAACAAGGGATATTTATCAGCATAAGATTGAGGCATTTGCTAAAAGATTTTCTGTTTTAGAGAAAGAGCTTGCCAATAAGATTGTAGAGCTGTCACATAGGGCAAGTGAGAAGAATTCACCAGAGGCTCATGTAGGTTATTACTTGCTAGGAAAGGGAATGTCTGAGCTAGAAAAGGCATTCGATTATGAGGCAAAAGGCCTTTTTAAGTTACTTAAGTGGCTTGAAGCTCATAAGGGCTTCTATTATATATTTGGAATGAGTGTATTAACGTTGTTTGGTATGGCAGGTATTATTCTATATGGTGTCAATACTACATTTAGACAGGATATGATATCCACATTGATTTTATATATATCCTCATTCATTCTGACAATAACTATTGCACATGAGGTAACTAATTATCTGATTACAACC
>QKEK01000274.1 GCA_003251775.1 Clostridia bacterium
GAATTTGCGTGTGCATCTAGCGTTTCGGCTTCAGCAAATTTAATAATGTCGGTGTTTACTTCTTTTAATGCTTCTCTTGTATAATAAATAATACTACTGCACTTAGTAAAATCTGCCGTTGTCAATGGTGAAAAAAATCTGGCACTACCACTTGTAGGCAATACATGATTAGGTCCTGCATAGTAATCTCCTAACGGCTCGGGAGAGTAATTACCCAAGAATATTGCACCTGCATTTTTTACACCTGTCATTGTATCAAATGGATTTTCCACACATAACTCCAAATGCTCTGGTGCAACCCTATTAGCTATATTTACTGCGTCTTTAATCTCATCTACAAGCACAATTGCCCCGAAGTCTAAAATAGCCTTTTGTGATATTTCTGCTCTAGGTAATTCCTTAAGCTGTTCATTAACCTGAGCCTCTACCTTATAAGCAAGCTCTTCCTCAGTTGTAACTAGTATTGCAGAAGCAAGCAAATCATGCTCTGCCTGTGATAAAAGATCAGCAGCAACATACCTTGCATCAGCACTTTGATCTGCTATTACCATTACCTCACTAGGCCCAGCTATCATATCTATATCACAGTATCCATAAACCAGCTTTTTAGCTGTTGCTACATAAATATTTCCAGGCCCTGTAACCTTATCAACCTTTGGTATAGTTTTTGTTCCAATAGCCATTGCAGCTATTGCCTGAGCACCTCCAGCCTTATATATACTATTAACCCCTGCCTCATTAGCTGCAACCAAAATTGCACTATTAATTTTGCCATCCTGCCCAGGTGGCGTACACATAATGATTCTTTCTACGCCAGCAACCTTTGCAGGTATTGCATTCATCAATACTGATGACGGCAAGGGTGCTGTCCCGCCAGGTACATATATCCCCACTATTTCTAATGGTGTAATCTTCTGCCCCAGAATAATACCTTCTCTATCAGTGTCCAACCATGTCTGAGGCTTTTGTTTAGAATGAAATCCTCTGATATTATCTGCAGCCTTTTTTATAATACTGAGTAGCTCTGGAGTTATCTCATCATATGCAGCCTTTATCTCTTTCTCTGAGACCTTCATTGTCTCGCTTGTTAAAGCAACCTTGTCAAAGTCTAAGGTATATTTTAATAAAGCTGCGTCCCCATCCTCTTCAATATCAGTAATAACCCTCTGTACTGTTTCAAGCACGTTGGTTTGCTTATTATGGTTTCGCTTATTTAGCATTTCATACAGCATTTCTTCATTAGGTGAGTTGTTTTCCTCATTTTTTACGCATATACTTTTATATTTATTTCTTAAGTCTATTATTCTCATTTGAAATCCTCCAACATGTCTCTAACTAGCCTTCTTTATGAAAGAGCAAGGTTCTTAAGCTGTCCTCTCTCTTTGTTAGCGTCGACAGCTTAGTGTTCATATTCTTAATTGTTCTCTAAATTCTTTCTTACTACCTCAATAATCTTGTTTATGCGTTCACTTTCCATCTTCATGCTTACTCTGTTGACAATCATTCGTGCACTTATATCTGCAATTGTATCTAATACTACAAGATTATTTTCCTTTAATGTCTTTCCAGTTTCTACTAAGTCTACTATAACCTCTGATAGCCCCACTAGTGGTGCAAGCTCAATAGAGCCGTTTAGCTTAATAATCTCTATAGATTCTCTTCTTTTATGCTGAAAATAATCCCTGGCTATCCTTGGGTATTTAGTAGCTACTCGCGTAATGGTCATTTGATCCATTTTACCCTCAAGCTCCATTGGACCAGCAACACACATTCTACACGCAGCAAAGCCAAGGTTAAGAACCTCATATAAGTCTCTGCCCTCTTCTTGTATTGTGTCCTTTCCTACAATACCAATGTCTGCTGCACCATACTCTACATATGTAGGTACATCAGCAGGCTTAGCTAAGAAAAATTTTATTTTATTCTTTTCATCTGTTATAATTAGTTTTCTTGTTTTCTCTTTTAAACCTGAGCAATCTATATCCGCACCCTCAAAAAGCTCCATTGCCATTTCAGCTAAACGTCCCTTTGATAATGCTATCGTTAAATATCTCATAAATATCATCCTCCCAAGCCCTAGTATGATTTTTACACGTATAGCTACTGAACTGATACATCCTGTATATCATCCTGTTTAATTAATAATACCTGCTTAATACCTTTCCCGTTAGCGTACTCAGCTGCTTTGTTTACATCATCAGTAAACAGGCTTATTTCTACTAATTTTCCTTCTTCTCTGAGCTTATCAGCATATTCAAAGGCTTTTTTTCTTGCATCTGCCTCATAGCATACTAAAGTCTCCACTTTTGGAACACTTTTATATAGCTTCTGTCGCTCAAGAGCCATCATAATCATATTAACCCCTAGAGAGAAGCCAGTCGCAGCACATGACATACCATAATTTTCAGACAAACGGTCGTATCTGCCACCACTCAAGATTGGAAACCCTACTCCATATGTAAAGCCTTTGAAAATAATTCCTGTATAATAGTTGAGACTCTGAACCATCCCTAAATCTACTGATACATATTTACTGTATCCATAGTCATCAAGTATACTTAAAATAGCTCGTAAGTTTTCCAAAGCATCATAGGATTTCTTATTTATGTTAATCCTTTCAACCTTTTCAATAACGTCTACAGAGCCAAATAGTTTTGGCAGACTAAATATAAGACTCTTTAAATCCTCTCTTATACTATGTGAGTTAACTAGCTGTTCAACACCAACAAAATCCTTTTTATCGATTAGCCTTCTGATTTGCTCTGACTTTTCATCTGATAAGCCTGTTTCCTCCATTAGCCCCTTAAAAAATTCAACCTGACCAATGTCTATTTGAAACTCCTTGATACCCGTTTCTAATACAGCCTTTATTGCTGTAGCAATAATCTCTGCGTCTGCCTCTGGAGAGCTAACACCAAAAATCTCTGCACCTGCTTGTGTATACTCTTTCTGTCTTCCTCCACCGCTCTCATTATAAGCAAAGGTATTTCCAATATAGCTGAATTTCAGTGGAAATGCTTTCCCCTTATTTTTAGTTGCTGCAACTCTTGCTGCAGGTATTGTCATGTCAGGGCGTAGCACCAGTATTCTTCCATTTTCATCAAAAAACTTAAACATGTTTTCCTGTGGTATCAAATCCTTCTCAGCTGAAAAAACATCGTAGAATTCTACTATAGGTGTTTCTATTTCATCATATCCGCATTTTCTAAATAAGTTTCTGAATTTACATTCAAGCTCTTTTTTAATGTAGGCATATTCAAACAATATATCCTGCACCCCATCCGGAGTATATATTTTCCATTTACCCATATAATCACCTCAAATTAAGCGTATATTGCGTTATTGTATATTTATACGCTTATTAGTATTTCATCACTTCACTTTGATAAAGCAATGAAGTATGATTATAGTATATATGTATCGCTTTCTCTTGTCAAGAGCAAATATCATTAAATTTCATTGTAAAACAATTTATCCATTCTCTTATAATTGGATTCATAGCTGTTATTTGTATTCCTATATGCTACTAATATCATCAATAAAATATTTATATGAGCTCTTCTTCACTAGCTGTAGATATTTGCTCAAATAGCTTCTCATTTTCTATAAGTATATCTACAAGTATTGGATCAAAATGACGCCCCTTTTCACCTATCATTAAGCATATAGACTCAGTATGAGAATACTCAGACTTATATACCCTTTTGCTTCTAAGTGCATCATATACATCTGCAATCGCCATAATTCGACCTTCTATGGGGATTGCTTCTTTCTCTAGTCCATATGGATATCCTTTACCATCCCATCTTTCATGATGAGACACAATCACCTTTTCAGCTATATCAAGGTATACGTTTGATTCAGAATCATATTGTTCTCTTATACTACTTATTGCTTTTTGTCCGAGCAATACGTGTGTTTTCATTATATTGAATTCTTCATCATTTAGCTTTGATGGTTTAAAAATGATATCATCAGGTATGCCTACTTTTCCAATATCGTGAAGTGCCGAAACCTCAGATAAGATTATAACATCTCGTAGCTCTAAATTAGTTTTACTAATTCTTTTATTTATAAGTGACCTACCAATTATTTCAACATACTTTTTGGTTTTATGAATGTGATCCCCAGCCTCATTGTCTCTCATCTCAGCCAGTATTCCAAAGGCACCCACTATTGACATAATTAGCTTTTCATTTTCGGCAAAAGTTATTTCTTCTCTTTTGGATTTGTAAGTATAGTTTTTAGCCTCCATAATGTATTAACCTCCCTTTTTACTATTAGCAAAGTGACTTGCTAAAAAACAAATCAAATATAATAGAACACCGAACATTTCTTCTTAAATATAAATCATTGAAATAAGTATATTGCGTTGTTGTATAATTATACGCTATTTTACGTTGTTTTGAATAAATATACATAAAACTGCAATTATTGAGTGAAATTTTGCATAAATATGTACCAACGCAAAAAGCTTGAAATAGAATTTTGAATAGTTTATAATGTTTATAAACTAAGTTTATTACATAAAGCTTCATAATTCTACAATTTGACACTATAAAGCAACTATTTTAGTGTAAATTAACAAAAAACGGTGGTAAAATGGAATTTGAATTAATCTGCACAGAAGACAAAAGAAAGGTTTTACATCAATTGTTAACACAGAAAGGGATTGTCCTTAATAAAAACTCTGACTATGTCATCATTGAGTACGGTCAAAAAATCCCCTCAAAGAAGATTTCAATTCTATTTGAATACAGCTCAATTGATATGCTAATCGACCTTCTTTCCAATCTGAAAACCACAATAAAATCTAACGGAGTTATTGTGGGTGTAACAAAAAATGAAAATTACAAGCTAATAAAGCTAAGTGAAATCATTTATTTTTATGCTAATAACAACGAGATTTATTGTGTAACTAAGCACGAAAAGCTAAGAATAAAAAAAAAGCTATATGAATTAGAGGAAGAGCTTGATAATAATCTATATCTTCGCATTAATAAGTCCCAAATAGTAAATATAACCTATATTGAAACAATAATTCCATGGTTCAATAATAGGCTTCTATTACAGCTGAAGCATATTGAAACCGAGCTTGAGGTCTCCAAAAATAAGGTAAAGGCATTTAAAAGCTTTTTAAGGATGTGATTAGCAATGAGTAAATCAATTAACTGGCTTACCTATTTAATTGTAAGTAGCTTTATTTCTTTAGTAGAGATTTTAGTTAGAGATAATATTACAAATACTCTTCTATTAGTTTTAAGAAATCTCACTTTGACAGTAATGATGGGTCTTTTGATTAGTTATGTTTTTTTTTATATCGTTTATAAGCGTAAACTTCACCTTGCTTTTGCATTGCTACTTATTAGCTGTATTGTTGTAATTACTGTTTTTTGTGTAGCTTTTATTATTTGTATACACAATGGCTTTGAACGCTTTACTAATAATGTTTATTTGATATTATTTGTAGCAGAATTGATAGCAATGGTGTACTATATATTTATGTATTATAGGAATAAAGCGTTAAACAAATATTTAATACAAAAAAAGGACTCATACAAAAACTCTAAATGAATCCTATCCAAGTATACATTAGCCTTACCTTTTTAACGAAAGTGTATTGCTACTATGTTGTATAAAATTAATGCTATTTGCAAATATCTGTGCATTGCTCATTAACAATTCTCTTTAAATACTCACAAAAATCATGCTTTAATTCCTCTCTCTTAAGTGCAAATTCCACCGTAGCTTCAAGAAAGCCTAGCTTATTACCAACATCATATCTTTTGCCCTCGAATTCAAAGGCATACATTGCTTCACACTCCATTAAGCTTTTTAGTGCATCTGTTAGCTGAATTTCTCCATTTTTGCCTGGCTGAACGCTCTCCAAATGCTCAAATATGTGAGGAGATATTATATATCTTCCCAAAATCGCTATATTTGATGGTGCCTGCTCTTTTTCAGGCTTTTCTATCATATCCTTAACCTTATATATTCTCTCATCAACCCTGTTCCCAGATATTATTCCGTACTTTGATACATCCTCCTGTGGAACAGCTTGTACTCCTAGGATTGTAGTCTTATACTCATTATACCTGTCAATTAATTGCTTCAGGCATGGCTCCCTTGAATCAACAATATCATCTCCCAAAAGTACTGCAAAAGGCTCATTTCCTATAAATTTTCTTGCACAATAGATTGCGTGTCCTAAGCCTCTGGGTTCTTTCTGCCTGATATAATGAATATCAACCAGATTGGATATATCCTTAACTAAATTTAGCAAATCAGCTTTATTGCTACGTTTAAGCTCTTCCTCAAGCTCAAATGACTTATCAAAATGATTTTCAATAGCAAACTTTCCTCTTCCAGTTACAATAATTATATCCTCTATTCCTGAGGCTATTGCTTCTTCTATAATATATTGAATTGTAGGCTTATCTACAATTGGCAGCATTTCCTTGGGCTGTGCTTTAGTCGCAGGCAAAAATCTAGTTCCCAGACCAGCTGCTGGTATAATGGCTTTGCGAACCTTCATATACTTTCTCCTTTAAATCTATTATACTGCTTTAGTTATGTTGTGTTATGTGTTAATTCTATATTATTGCCATAATAATGTCAAATTATTAAATAGCCTAATAAATTTAGCATTTGATTTTACTTAATGCATTTTAAAAGTCTACACTCTACTCTACATAGAGATAAGATTAATTGCGATTAAAAAGAGGGTGTCTTTTATTACACCCTCTAACTAAGTATTATAAACTTATTCAATTAATTATGTGACGCTATTACATCATTCCTGGCATTCCGCCACCCATTCCGCCTCCTGGCATCATTGGAGCTTCATCTGCTGGCTTATCAGCAACAACACTTTCAGTTGTAAGAACCATAGCCGCAACTGATGCAGCGTTTTGTAAAGCTGATCTTGTTACCTTAGCTGGGTCTACTATACCTGCTTCTACCATTGAAACATATTTTTCATTCAATGCGTCAAAGCCTATACCAACACCACTTGATTTAACCTTATCAACAATAACTGAGCCTTCTAGACCAGCATTTGCAGCTATCTGCTTAACTGGCTCTTCAAGAGCCTTTTCTACTATTTTTGCACCAGTCTTTTCGTCGCCAGATAGAGATTCGATTAATTTAGTTACCTTAGGTATAGCATTTATTAGTGCTGTACCACCACCAGCAACAATCCCCTCTTCAACAGCAGCTCTTGTAGCAGCTAGTGCATCCTCAATTCTTAGCTTCTTTTCCTTCATTTCGGTTTCAGTAGCAGCACCAACCTGAATAACTGCAACTCCACCAGAAAGCTTTGCAAGTCTTTCTTGTAGCTTTTCCTTGTCAAACTCTGAGGTTGTTTCTTCTATCTGAGCCTTTATTGAAGCAACTCTATCCTTAATAGCTTGTGCATCACCATTACCATCAACAACAATTGTGTTTTCTTTCTGTATAACAACCTGTCTTGCTTGACCAAGCTGTTCTATTGTTGTTTCCTTCAAATCTAAGCCTAGTTCTTCAGTAATAACCTCTCCACCAGTTAGAATTGCGATATCCTGAAGCATTGCCTTTCTTCTGTCACCAAAGCCAGGTGCTTTAACAGCTACACAAGTAAAGGTTCCTCTTAACTTGTTTACTACTAATGTAGCAAGTGCTTCTCCTTCTAAGTCCTCAGCAATAATAACAAGCTTTTTGCCCTGTTGAACTATTTGCTCTAATAGTGGAAGAATTTCCTGAATGCTTGAAATCTTCTTATCAGTAATAAGAATATATGCATTATCAATAACAGCTTCCATCTTTTCAGTATCTGTTACCATGTATGGAGAAACGTAACCTCTGTCGAACTGCATACCTTCAACAACCTCTAGGTTAGTACCCATAGTCTTTGACTCTTCTACTGTAATAACCCCGTCGTTTGTAACCTTTTCCATAGCCTCAGCTATAAGACTACCAATCTCTTCATCATTAGCAGAGATTGAAGCTACTCTAGCTATATCCTGCTTACCATTAACCTTCTGACTTACCTCTGCAATACCACTAACTGCTACTTCTACAGCCTTTGCGATACCCTTTTTTATTATCATTGGGTTTGCACCAGCAGCTACATTTTTTAATCCTTCTCTTATCATAGCCTGAGCAAGAAGAGTAGCAGTAGTTGTTCCATCACCAGCTACATCATTAGTTTTAGTAGCAACCTCTTTTACTAACTGTGCTCCCATGTTCTCAAAAGCATCTTCAAGTTCAATCTCTTTTGCTATAGTAACGCCATCATTTGTTATTAGTGGTGAACCAAACTTTTTATCCAAAACTACATTTCTGCCCTTTGGTCCTAATGTCACCTTAACTGTATCAGCTAATTTATTAACACCTGCTTCAAGTGCTTTCCTAGCTTCCTCGCCGAATTTTATATCCTTTGCCATTATGTATTCCCTCCATTCATTAAATCAAACTATTATTCTACAATTGCTAAAAGGTCGTTCTGCTTAAGTATAGTATATTCTACACCATCCATTTTTACTTCTGTACCAGCGTATTTACTGATAAGAACCTTGTCTCCCACCTTTACTTCCATCTTCACTTCGTCTGTTCCTGGGCCAACTGCAATTACTTCAGCAACCTGTGGTTTTTCCTTTGCTGAGCCTGGAAGAACTATACCACTCTTTGTAGTTTCCTCTGCTTCTACCATTTTTATTACAACTCTGTCTGCTAAAGGTCTTATATTCATAAGTCACCCTCCTCATATAATATATTAAAATTAGTAACTGATTTATTAGCACTCACCGTTAACGAGTGCTAATACAATATTAACTAATACCTCTTATATTATCAAACACTATAATCTAGAATATACATGCGTTTTTCAGCCTATAAATATAATTATGCTAATATAGCTCTGCATTTCACGTTATTTCTAATTATTTCTTCGTATATCTTTGATTATTTATGCTATGTATATAAGAATATACTATTTCTATCACCTATATCTTTACAAGAATCAAAAGGCAAGGATTATTTTGTTGAATAGAGTTGAAAGAAAATTACCTATTAGAATATAACATAATAGGGCTGTCGCAATAGCTTTTTTTCAAACAGCTTTTACGACAGCCCCAAAAATAAACAATACCTAGTTACATTTAAAATAAGCTTTTTGCGTTTTCACTATTTATACGCAATATACTCATAATACTTTTTATTTTGCTAACCTAATGTTATCAAGAATGTAGGTGTTTGCAGTGGCATTAGGTTTATCCTCCCATAGGTAAAAGCTGATTAGATCAATTTTAGATGTATTAATACCTGAAGCCTCGGCTCCCCAGAAGCCTTCAGTAGCACCCCAATTGGCACCCTGTGCGTCAAAGGCACTAATATTTAATGTTTTTTGTTCCTTTGCTGCAAGTACAAAGTAGTATGTTCTTATCTGCCCTGCTTCATCCTTAATATTAACTCTTACCTGAATTTCTTCATTACTAGGATTTGCTACGTCAGCCGCAAGTACTGGCGACTCGCCAAAGCTCCAAGTGCCTTCTGCATCAAATTCCAGCGGTGAATAATCAGTGTCAAGTGTACCTACGTTTACCTTAAGTGCCTTAGAACCATCTGTAGCACTTGCTGTTACATATTCAACAGTTGCCTGCTTCTGAGGAGTCATATATGCTAAGTCTTCACCTTCCTCGAATGAAATAGCAGGCATATTTGCTGGTATACTGGTATCACTATTTAGTCTTATGTTATCAACAATAAAGGTATTAGCAGTTGCGTCAGGCTTGTCTTCCCATAAGTAGAAGCTAATTGAATCAACCTTTGTTTTATTTATACCTGAAGCCTCAGCACCCCAGAAGCCTTGTGTAGCACCCCAATTTGCAGCCTGAGCATCAAAAGCATCGACTGTTATCGTTTTTTGTTCATTTGCTACAATATTGAAATAGTATGTTCTTAATTGCCCTGCATCATCGGTCACATTAACCCTAACTTGAATATCCTCATTGTTAGGATTTGTTATATCTGCCATAAGTGGTAAATCCGCAAAATTCCATGTTCCTTCTGCATTAAAGATTAGCGTTGAATAGTCTGTATCGAGTTTGCCTACATTAACCTTAATTGCTCTTGCTCCATCAGTGCTTCCCTGTGTAACATATTCAGTAGTTGCCTCTTTAATGGTAGTCATATAGCTTAAGCTTTCATTTTCTTCAAATGAGATTGTAGGCATATCTGCTTCGTCAGTTTTAACAGTAACTACACATGTAGCACTTACATTTGGATTGTGCTCTGATGTTGCTACTATATTAACCGTTCCTGCTTTAAGTGCTGTGACCATACCAGTTGTATCTACTTTAGCTATCGTAGCATCAGATGAAGACCAAACAACTCCCTTAAAATCCGCATTATCTGGTAATACAGTTGCTTTTAATTTCAGTTTAGGGTTAGTACTAAGCTCAATAGCAGCTGATTCTTGATCTAATTTTAACTCAGTTACTTCAACTGGGTTAAACTTCAAATCATATACCTTACTATGAATATCCTTAGCTGCTGCTACTAAATGCTCATATGGTTCATCAGTGACATCTACAAATCCACAGTTGTAGTTTTCACCATCCCATGCTCTTCCTGTTAAGGGCTGATCCATATATTGAAACCAATGTGCCCCCACAAAGTATGGACTACCAAGTGCTGATTTTATATATTCTTGATAGCTCACACCTCTTTGCTCGTAGTCTAGTGATGATTGAAGTCCTGTTCCAATATATCCACGTCCAGTTGTTTTGAAGGTGAACTCACCAACAATTAGTGGCATATCAAGCTCTTTAGCAAAAATCCAGTCGTGACCTGTTACTTCCTTCTTATATACGTTATAGCTCACTATATCTGCATATTTAGCACAAGCCTGCTGAACCTCTAATGATGTTCCCCATTCTGCAAATCTTACACCCAAATTCATGATATTGGGCATTGTCGCTTTAAGTTCTTCGTCTACTACCTTGAAGTATTCTTCTGCTAGCATTGTAATAGCCATAGATAAATCGGTAACTACCCCTGCCGTAAGGTTCGTAATATTATATGGTGCTTCTAATTCTGACCATGATTTAATACTAGTTTCCCAAGCTGTATTTAGTGCCTCAATATCGTTATCATATTTTTCCTTTAACGCAGCAATTATTGCTCTCTTGCCATAGCTTGATGCATTTTTAGCATCCATTCTGAATGCACCCATAGCAACGGCATACTTCTGGTCATCACTAATGGGATTACCCCACGCTATTTCATTATCTATATAAACACCCATACACCATGGATCATTTGAAACACCGTAGCTTTCGATATCTGCAACACATGCCTTTGCTGCTTCTCTAAATGCTGGGTCAAATGCATCTGGAATAGGCGTCCAGAATTCATTTGTTCCACTGCTTATTCTTGCAAAATCGCCATTAATCCATCCTTGAGCTGCATAAGGAAGCTTGTTTTCTTCACCTTTTCCAAGGAATAATGAACGGTCAGACCAGTTACCCAATGTACTAAAGCCCCAGTTCTTCATACGTTCAAGCGTCATGTCCTTCCACTCATTCAAGTAGTCTTCTCCGTATTTTCTTTCTAGGTTAGCAGAATAGAAATTAAAAGCCCATCCTTTTTCTAGTCCCAAAGGTGAACGTGCAACAGGTCCTACATATGCATAATGATCTCCTAAAGGGCCATCCTTAGCTGGTATTGAATCATACATGCTGTTTCTGCCATCAATCCACGTATAGCCGTCTCCCAAACGCACAATATCTACTCCAGTAGCAAAGAATAAGTACCCCTCTGGATCAACCATTGTCCATTTTCCATCATATTTTTCCACTCTGAAATAGCCAGTTGCTTTAAGCTTAGGTCCTTCCAACCAACCACCATACGCTGATCTCTTTACTATGCTATCCTTTTCTGACTCATATTTTGCTAGCTCAGCATTTTTGCTTGCAATAAGGTCTGCATCACTTGTAATTTTTCCTTCCCATTCCTCACCTGAATATAACCCAAACTCATCTACAAAGCCATCCAAATATGAATAGTCTTTCCCCGGGTCTGGTATTACCTCTATATTATCGAAGTAAAGTGTTGTCTCTTGCTTAAGATCCATCATCCAAAAAATAACTTTAGTAATATTACTAATATTCAAGCTTCTTTTACCCCAACCAAAACCAATATTAGTTCCAGCGGGACCCTCTGGAAAGCTCCTCATTCCTAAATCAAGCGAATTCTCACTGAAGCCCATATACATACGTTGTGTCGAATTAGGCTGAACAGAAGCTATGCTTACTGTAGAATTATTTGCTCCGTCTGAATCTGCTTGATCATCTACTCTAACATATAATGTAACAGGTTGATCAGTTGGATTTGTTACATTAAATGCTAGGCAATTATCAGTACCCCAATCCCAAGGCTCATCTGGTGTAAGCGAGATGCCTGGAAACTGAGCTGGTAGATAATTAACCTTAAGTGCTTTTGCACCATCAGTTGCGTAATCTGTAACAAGCTCTACCTCTGTGCTATCTGAGGTTAAATATGATGGAATACCATCTTCGAATGAAATTTTGAGATATTCCTGTACTGGCGGTACATAATCTATATATGTATTAACACGTTCTAATAGAGTCAACAGCTCTGCTCCAGTTAGCTTATCAAGAGGTCTTAAATAACCCTTATTTCCTGTAACAATACCATTAGCTATTGCCTTTTTTATAGTAACCGTAGCCCAATTAGATATTTTCTTATAATCAGCAAATTCTTTACTTTCTAAGTCATCCTTATTTAATTTATTAGAAAGATAAACACTTACTATAACAATTGCTTCCTCACGCGTTACATTTTCAGTAGGATTTTGTATTCTTTTAATTGCTTCATTTAGCTTTATTGGGTTTAAATCATTTTTAAAGTCAATAAACCATTTTAATTCGTTAACCCCTGAAAAACTACTAAAATCTCCACTTTTAATATCAACCTTATTAAATAATTGTTTTACAAACTTTTCTCTAGTAATAGTATCTTCTGGATTTAGTACTATACTATCCTCTGAACTAATTTCCCCATTTTTTGTCCATTTTTCGATTACACTGTCATACCATTTTTTAGAATTTGTTTCGCTTTTCCCAAAAACCGCTACATTCATTGAAGCTAATAGAAAAGTAAATACAAGTACTAAAGCAAGTATTTTTTTTGCTTTCTTCATTAATTAATCCCCCTTTTAATTAAGCTCTTTGTTTTTTAAATAAAGAAATGTAGTTTGTCCCCCCTTAGAATATTTTGAGTTAATCTATTTAATTAAATAAAACAGATTCAAAATTATCTCACTACAAATAAGAAATCTAAGCTGATGATGCTATCAGTGATAGCGGACAGCTTAATAACCTTGTTGTTTAACAATAAAGTGGCTTCGCTACGTAATTCTAGAAAAGATTGCTTTTCTATTTACGCAATCTATATGTATAAAAGATACACAATTTTTATATGTAGTAATTTGTCGAATCAAGTCGAATTGTGATGAATTTATTATAATTAATTTTAACGAATCTAACAAGTAACAATATTCGACCATGTTTTAATAATACTCTTTTTGTGGTGTTATAATTTTGAACTCTGTTAAAGTATTCGCCTTAATGGCAGTATATTAGGCTTTGCCACTATATATTGAATTATATAAATTAAATTGCATTACATTACATTTCAATTCTTGCATTTTTTTCTACTTTTATCATTTAGTAAAAAAGTACATTAGAAATGATTTTACTCAAATGACTAATGTACTTAAACATATACTTTTCATTTTATGCTATGTATTCTATATCCTATATTTTTAGTATTTAAGGTTTAAAAAAGCTTTCGCTTATATAAAGCGTACTAGTTTGCCTGCAATTCAATTTGAATAGCCTCCATTTGTCGACTTTGACCTGTTGTACCAGCGGTTTGTCCATTACTAACCCAGCTCATCCATCCTAAATCTTTTACATGTGCTCTATATCTTACTGTAAAATTGCTAGGAGCATTAAGCAAGCGTATTTGAATAGCCTCCATTTGTCGACTTTGACCTGTTGTACCAGCTATTTCTCCATTTCTAACCCAATTTAACCAGCCTATTTCTGACACATGTACACGATATTCTACGTTCCACCAAGATGGAAGACCTGATATTTTTATTCTGATTGCCTCCATTCGTAAATATTGACCAGTAGTACCAGATAATTCTCCATTTGAAACCCAGTTCTGCCATCCTATATTTGCTACATGAGATTTATAGTTGATACCACTCCTTATAAAATACGTAGTATCTGATGAAGATGCCATATATGGATCACTCCATATTAAATGGCGATATACCGGTAGTTTTCCCCACTTAGATGTAACCTCATACCGCCCTGATACGATTTTCCCTGTAAGTAGTAAGGAATGATTTTTTGTATCACCATAGCTAACATGAGTTGCATTAGAAACATTTTCACTGTTATAGCTATTATCATCCCAATATATGTTTTCATCGGTAGAACTTGAAGTCCCTATCCAACACCAACTACTTGAGCTGGATTGTCTTGAGTTAGCCCACGCATAGGAGTGACAATTATATGCTTGATTTGCTCTGTCAATTCTTTGTAAATACAAGCCTGCATAATAATTGTCTGACCAGCTAGTCCAATAACTCTGTGAGTAACCTCCCCAACCTGTATCACTGAAATGACCATGTGAAACCGAACTCCCGTTAGGTGTTAGCAAAGTGTGTGCAGATACACCTATTACGTTTGTCAACATTATTGCTAAGACTAGTAATAAAAAAGTTGTTGTTTTGAATAAACTATTCTTCATAAATGCTTTCCCTCACTTTCTATCATTCTTACTAAAGTATTAATAAAATCAATTCACAAATCGTTTTCCATCCTCTATTATTTGATTAATATGCTTCTTTCGATTTGCATTATCCGGGCTGAACTCACCATTCTTAAGAGATTTCTTGATTTCATCATCACTGTATAAGGTTTTATTATCCTCCATTAATATTCTGCCAATTAATATGACGCCTGTGTCCTCCCAGAAATCATCTACAATACCTTTATTGGTTAGCTTCTCCTTTTCATTTATTTTCTCCAAGGTTGTATTAACTATTTTCTTTTTATCCTTCATACTGTTTATTATTTGAGTCTGTGATAGGATTATTTCTACAAAAGCCATGTCTGTTATAAACTTCCCTTTGTCTAAATCATTTTCCTTAGTAGCTACATCTTCTGGATTTATTGAACCATAATAGGATAAGATAATCTCACCTGCGTCTTTTCTCTGAAGTAGTTCTCTTAGAACATTATATCTTTTAGCCGTTTCATCAATACCTTCTTGTATTGAATTAAATGCTAATACCTCAAGTCTACCAGGTAAATCCATCCACGCTTCAAAAACCTCCTGTGTAGTCATAGCCTTAAGAGTATCTTCTGGTATCTGCTGAGTATTAATTATTTTCTCCATAGTATCTAGCATTTTCCACTCAGATGTATCTGGTCTGATTGAGTATTTCCAAGCGTTTTTTTTTGCAAATATTGCTTGTGAAAAAACTATAGTTAAAATACTGATGCAAAGAATAGAAATGATTATATATTTCTTCATAAAGACCAACCTCCTAAATTTTTGACTGTAATTTATTCTACTTCGAAATAGGATACAATAATACTTACCAGTATTTTAATTATACAATATTTCCTCATATCAAGTAGTATTTCCTTTTATTATATGTAATTTATTTAATTAGTAAAAAAAATGCATTAGTATAGATTCTACTCTTTACTAATGCATTTTCATTAAATAAGGGTTTATATATTCGTCAAAATTAGGTATAGTCAAAAACTTATGGTTAGCACTATATTCTTGCTACCCCTGTCTTTCTAGCTGCCTCTGC
>QKEK01000157.1 GCA_003251775.1 Clostridia bacterium
TAGGCATCTCATTGATTCTGCAATAGCATTTAATTTGTGAAAGCCTAATGCAACCTCTTTAAAATTGCTACATCTTCTTGCAGGCTCTACCATTTTCATCCTGAAGCGTTCATGCTCAGAAACCTCTGCATCATGCTCAGCTACAGGTATTTCTATATCTTCTCCAGTGTTTAGTATACCTTTTCCGCCTAAGAATCTGTCTATTTCTATTGCCGCCTTTTTACCATCTGCTATAGCCTGTATAACTGTATCGGGTCCCCATACAACATCACCCCCTGCAAAGACACCTGGTAATTTTGTCATAAGATTTTCTTTGTCTACAATAAAGGTTCCCCATTTTGTAACACCAACCTCATCCTTATTAATAAAGGGTAGGTCTGAATGTTGACTAACCGCTGGAATTATCATATCAAAGCCCATATTAAATTCTGACCCCTCAATATATCTTGGAGTCCTTCTCCCAGAAACATCAAACTTTCCTGGCTCCATTCTTGCACAGCATATCTGCTCTACCCTTTGACTTCCTAAAATCGCCAGAGGGTTTGTCATGGTATGTAAAACAATACCCTCCTCCAATGCCTCCTCTATCTCTCTTTTGTCAGCAGGCATATCCTCTCTGGATCTCCTATAAAAAACATGAACCTCTTTTGCACCAAGCCTTAATGCAACTCTGGCAGCATCCATCGCTGTACTGCCTCCGCCAATAACTGCAACCATTTTCCCAATCGATACAGACCTGCCACAGTTTACATCTTTCAGAAAGTCTATGCCGTAATATACGCCTTCCAAATGCTCCCCTTCAATACCCATCCTATTAGGGAATTGTGTTCCTGTTGCAATAAAAACCGAATCATTCTTTTCTCTTATCTTATCAAAAGTGATATCCTTACCTATCTCTGTATTCAATATAATCTTAACCCCTACCTGTTCTATCGCCTTAATCTCATTCTTAAGAACCTCTTTGGGGAGACGATATTCTGGAATACCATATGCCAGCATTCCACCTGCTATACTCTCTGCTTCAAATACACTAACGTCATATCCAAGCCTAGCCAAATAATAGGCACAGGTAAGCCCTGCAGGGCCTGCTCCTATAACTGCTACTGATTTTCCCTTAGGCGGGAACTTTAAATCTTTAAATGGCTCATCTGATTTTAGCACACTGTCTGCGGCGTATCTTTTTAAATCCATAATAGCAATAGGCTCATCTAGCTGTGACCTTCTGCACTTGCTTTCGCATGGATGAGTGCAAACTCTTCCACATACAGCAGGAAAAGGGTTCTCCTTTTTTATTAGATTATAGGCATCACGGGTACGACCTGTTGCTATTAAGGCAATGTATCCAGGAACATTAACTCCCGCAGGACAGGCATTTTGACAAGGAGATATAAATAATTCCTGGCACACCCCTGCACGACATTTCTTTTGTTTAATATGCTCAACATACTCTTCCCTAAAATACTTAATTGTACTAAGCACAGGATTAGGAGCCGACTGCCCCAATCCACAAAGTGCCGTTTGCTTAATTGTTTCTCCTAACTCAACCAGCTTATCAATATCCTCTTCTTCTCCATTACCCTGTGTAATTCTCTCCAATATTTCAAGCATTCTCTTTGTACCTAGCCGGCAGGGTAAGCATTTACCACAGGATTCCTCCTGAACAAATTCCATAAAATATTTAGCAACATCAACCATACAGTTGTCCTCATCCATGCAAATAAGACCACCTGAACCCATAATAGCACCCAATGAATTTAATGAATCATAATCTATAGAGACATTTAGGTTCTCATTTGTAATACAGCCCCCAGAAGGTCCGCCAATCTGTGCCCCCTTAAACCTTTTATTTCCTTTAACCCCTCCACCAATATCAAATATGATATCTCCAAGTGATGTTCCCATTGGAACCTCAATGATTCCTGTATTATTTATAGCACCAGCGAGTGCAAAGACCTTTGTACCCTTACTTTTTTCAGTACCATGCTGTAAAAACCACTCTGCTCCTTTCAAAATAATTCGGGGTACATTACCAAAGGTTTCAACATTGTTGATTATTGAGGGTTTATTAAACAAGCCTGCCTCTGATGGAAAAGGAGGCTTTTGTCTAGGCTCTCCCCTTCTCCCCTCTATGGAATTCATTAATGCAGTCTCCTCCCCACAAACAAACGCCCCTGCACCAATCCTTATCTCAATATCAAATGAAAATTGGCTTCCTAAAATATTGTCTGATAGCAAGCCTGCCTCTCTTGCCTGTTTTATAGCAGACTCAAGCCTTTCTATCGCCAGTGGGTACTCTGCCCTTACATAAACAAAGCCTTTACTAGCACCTATTGCATAGCCTGAAATCAACATGCCCTCTATAACTGAATGGGGATCTCCCTCAAGGAGGCTTCTATCCATAAATGCACCAGGATCCCCCTCATCAGCATTACAGATAACGAATTTTTCATCCCCCTCTGTTTTTCTAGCAAGCTCCCATTTTAAGCCTGTTGGAAAGCCCGCTCCGCCTCTTCCTCTTAGTTCAGATTTTTTAATTGTATTAATTAGTTCATCTGGCGTATAGCTACCTAACACCTCAGCCAAGGCAAAGTATCCATCCCTTGCAATATAATCTTCTATAGATGAAAACTCTAAAACTCCACAGTTCTTTAGAACCACCTTTTCCTGCTTTTTAAAAAAGTCTATATCATTAATACTCTCTATGAATTTTTTATTCTCCTTATCAAAATAGCATTTCTCCCTTACCACTCTTCCCTTGACTAAATGCTCAGATACTATTAAATCCATATCCTCAGGTTTTAAATTCACATAATAAATATCACCTGGCTGTACCAAAATTGACGGCCCAAGATGACAAGCACCTATGCACCCCGTCTCATTAATCCTTACCTTATCCGACATCTCAGCCTTTTCTATTGATGCAGTTAATGCCTCTTTAATCTCCTTACAGCCTGATGAAACGCATCCAGCTCCATAGCAAACGTTAATTATAAAGCTATATTTTTGATTTTCTATAATTTTTTTCACTCTGATAACCTCTAATTGGTCAAAAGACAATATTTTAGTCATACCCCTAACTCCTTTACCTACGCTTAATTCAACAATATTGATTAATAGAAACAAGTCGTTTAAGTAACCTTCTTTATGTGAAATCGGTGTTTGTCATTCATAATACTTTGTTAGAATCTCATTAAGCCTTTCGGGGTTAACCTGCTTATATACCTTATCATTAATAGATATAGCAGGAGCCAAGCCACAAGCACCAATACACCGCATAAGCTCTAGTGTAAATTTGTTATCAGCAGTCGTCTGCCCCACCTCTATCTCTAAAATATCCTTAATCCTATCCAATATCTTTTTCCCACCTCTTACATAGCATGCAGTTCCCATGCAAACCCTAATAGTGTATTCCCCTCGTGGAGCTGTGGTAAAAAACGAATAGAAGCTTACTACTCCAGATATTTCAGAAAGTGGTTTGTTTAAGCTTTTAGCGATATGTATTTGAACCTCTATTGGCAAATAACCAAATATACTCTGAGCAGCATGTAGTATTTGGATCAGGCTTCCCTCTTTACTTTTATAGTCATTAATAAAGTCATCAATAATACTAATTTTTTGTGCTTCGGATAAATCCTGTGTACACTTACACCCTTCGTTGCAACAACAATCCTTTACCTTTTCCATAGACCTCTCTCCTCTTAACACTAAACAATCAAATAAAACGCCCTTTATATTTGATATTCATTTAACATAATAAATATGTATTATATTTGCTTATTAATTATGAATATTTGTCCTTTTTTTGAAACAACATGGGGTTGTCATCACATGCTGGTCACACCAAAAAGGGATATAACAAGCTGTTACATCCCCTCGTTTATCTAGGTTTTATCTTTTTGCTACCATAGCTCCTGCCAGCTTACTGAGATATCAACATCAACATTTTGTGATGATTGAGCTGTAAAGCTATATATACTGCCTGGTGATAGGAATAAGTCCATAGAATCTAAGAATAATTCCTTATCTGCAATCTTTTGCATATAGAAGGACAGCACTAGCTTACCATTACTTATTGAGGTAGACCCTGTATCATATTCTACAACGCTTGTATTTGTTGATATATCAGCATACGAGGTTGAACCACCCAGAGTTCCATTTTTAATTATCTTAATTTGTACAGGCTTACTACCTGCTTCTGTACTAACTGAAATAAAATCCAGTTTAACCCTAACCCTGTTTGTTTTACTGGTAAACGAGCTTTTATTTCTTATCGTAAGAATAGGAACTTCAGTTGTGATCGTTGTTTTTGCTGCCGATATTGAATTTCTTGTAGCCAATGCTTTTGAATACGCATCTCCCTCAACAAATGCCATAGCAGAAGGAGTCTGTAATGTTATATTTGTTGAGTTTGTTGTATTTGATACCTGAGCCATTACAGGAAATGTTGGATTAAAAACCGAAGGATTCGTGTTAGCATTAGCATACTGTATTCTATGCACTAGAGTAAGCTCACCTGTAGATGGATTTTCTATATAGAAGCATATAGAACCAAAGCCAAGCCACTGATAGTTAATAGAATAAACATTACCTTTAGTAGGGTCCAGAGTAACCCCTGAAGCCCCAGCACCATTAAATGCATCTACATTCCAGCTCGTCTGTGAAACCCAGTTATCTACACCATTTTGTCTTCTAAGTATACCAAAGCTAGAGCCATTATACCCGAAGAAAAAGCCGTCAGTACTATCACCAACACCTATAATCTGAGTACTATTTGCTACACCTGTAGTAAATATAGCAGTAAACCTTAAAAGTGCACCTAGCCCTGGGCAATACCTTAAAGTATTCTTAGTCTCAATTTTAGCTGATGAGCTAGTAGCTGCTGAGGTTTGTAACACTGCCTTTCCATTAGACTGTGTAACTGTACCACTACCTGTGGTTGTAGTTGTGATAAAATCAGAATTAACATTATAATTAAATGTCCACCCAGAAACAGGTGCAAGATTTGTCACCCTTAAATCACAGAAAGCTGTAAGTGGTAAATCAGCGGAGTCACCACTACCGCTAATAAGCTTTGTATACAGAATACCATTAGCATCTGAAGCAACAGGTGTAGCACTCCCCTGATACTGTGAATACATCTGAGTCTTTAAGTTTTGGGGGTTATTAGGATTAGTAACATAAAAGTTTGGCATAATTCTCACCTCTATTTCTGTGTCTGTATAGTAATATTAATGGATGTGCATAAATCGAATACTGATGACTTATATGAAATCCGTGCGTATTTTGAATATGCTTTTGGAATAATACTTACAGTCTGATTTGGTGTAACTGTATATACTTGAGAGTCCACTATCCAGTTCGATCCATCTGCACTTATTTCAAGTCTAACATCGCAGTTCTGTGCACCAGTGTTCTTAACAAAATAAGTATAATTGATATCCTGAGAAACATCATATACAGTTGCAGCTCTATAATCGTTATATGTAGGAGCAATAGTCTCAGTAGCTGATAATGTCTCTCTATATGCTATCAAAACAGGCATTTTCATCGTTATTTCAAGCATAGGATAATATCTTTCATCTGCTATGTTTTTACTATAGGCTGAAATTGCAGAAACTATCGCTTCATTAACTGGGGTTATCAACAGCCCATAATTATCATATCTCCCTGTATACCACTGATTAACTAGTCTGGTGATATCCACTCTCGTGTAAGTATATATTTCATTTCCAATAGAAAACGCAGTACAGTCTGCAGAGGTATCTAAATCAGGCACTGTGTTATAGGTTACAGTCGCCTCATCAAACTCCTCCCTTACACGAAAGATATAATAAAGCTTACTGACTGACGGATTTTCATTAGTTGTTATATACATAGCTAAATTTGCACTTGTAATCACATAACCCTTTGGTAATTCACATATATCAAACTGAAAAAGCCCTTTAAATAATGTAGCAGAGCTATTTTTACCAAATAAAACAGAGCTACAGCCGTCAAAGTTTTGATTTGGCTGATTACTAGCTACATATACGCTTTTAACAGGAATTCTAATAATATTCGCATTCATTTTACCGCCTCCTTTGAGGGTTATTAATATTAATAATACTTAATCAAACCTTTTTAAACTTAAGTCCTCCTCTAACTTAATTCCTCCTATCTATTTTAAGAAGGCTCCTTTTTAGCAGCTCAATACCATGCACATCTATTTTTTCATATAATTTAATAGACCTTATAAGCTCCTTATATGCCAGCTCATAGTGATGATGTCTGCCGTATAGCTTAGCAAGGTGCAATAATACCTCACTGCTTTCAATTAGATTGAATAAACCTAGAGCCCTTTCAAAGTATTCAAACTCCTCTAATCTTAGTAAAATATCTAAAAGCTCTACAATAGGGTAAATATACTGTTGTGCTTCCTTTTCATCTTCACATATGAGTGCAGGCTTTTTTTCTGAAGGGTCTTCCAACACTAGATGTATGAAAGCGTTATATATTATGCCAGTCCTGAAGTCCTTAAAGCCTTGATTTTTACTGAGTATTTCTAATGAATTTGGTATCTCCTCTGATAGTAAAAAGCACAGTACTTTATAATAAATTGACTTCTCATAATTATACTCACCGGTTACCTTATCAAATTCCTCGATGGCTTCATCAAACCTTTTTAGAAAGAATAAACACACTCCCTTACAATAAAGTAGTTTTTCATCCTTTATACTTATCTGCTCTTCAGCCTGAATTATATAATTATATGCAGTCTCATACTTTCCTTCTAGTACAAAAATCTCTGCTAGCATAAGGTAAGAATATCCATTTATGGATGCACCATAAAAATCTTCAAGTTTGCCCTTAACTACTTGCACACTAATGTTTTTATCGTCTAGCAGTATTTTAGCTATTCTGTGAAATGCTGATGTAAAACCAGGCTTAATCCTTAACACTTCAAGGCAATACTTGTATGACTCCTGATAATCCTCGTATTCAAAATAAATCTCTGAGAGTGCATGATAGGCTCTATACGTACCCACTCCAATAATAAAGCTTAGATACGAAGGAGGCTCTCCTAGCTCTATACATCTATTAAAGCCCTTTATAGCAAGCACAACATTTCCCGATTTATGGTATAGACAAGCTCGGATATACTCAAGATCAGTATAATTGGGGTAATGCTTTAAGCCTACATTTATCATTTCAAGCTCCTCTTTATATTGCTTCAGCTCTTCTAAGGACATTATATACCTTATTATTAGTTTTGGGCTAAAGCCAAGATTTCGGTCAAAGGATTTAAATGCTTTCTTATAGTAATCAAGGGCTTTTGCATAATCACCAAGAGCAAAATATTCATTTCCCATATTAAAAAGCATAAAGGCATCCTCTGAGTTTTCTTTTAGGTTATTTTCTATTAGAGCAATATTTCTTTCACGCTTATTCTTTTCTATGACATTCTGATTCAGATATCCATAGTGATACACTATTATTTTTTCTGTCAGTATTTTTGCACTAGGTCTTTCTTTTAGTATATTTGTTGCTAATTGCTCATGTATAGCACCAGAAAATCTATAACCTCTATGATTTCTTACTAATCTCATATTCAAGTTCATTATAACGTCCAGCCCAGGTTCATCTCCAACATAACTGAGGGTTTCAAAGTAATATGCATCTACATCTGTTTCTAATAGTCTTAAAACCTTTTCCTTATCATTTTTTTCTAGTTCATCATCAGCATCCATCAATAATATCCATTCCCCAGCTGCTTTTTCCAAAGAAAAATTTCTAGCATCACTGAAACTGTTATTCCAACTAAAATTATAGATTTTTGCACCATAATTTTGGGCAATCTCTATAGTTTTGTCTATAGACCCTGTATCTACAATAATCATCTCATCCACAATCTCACTCACGCTTGAAAGACATCTTTCCAGATTATTCTCCTCATTTTTAACAATCATGCAAAGGCTTAACTGCATTTGTCTCCCCCTCCATACTTTATTAAGTTATACTTACTTTCTTAACTGCATTTTTTGTAAAGATATTGTTAGGACATAATTTCTTATGTCCTAACAGCTTAATTAAACATGTGCATTATAGTAAACTTCAAGATTGGCAGTGTCTGTTCCTGAGTCATAGTTTAGTCGTGTATACTTTAAGAACCTTTGAGTAACTAAAACTGATGTGCTTCCACTAGTAATAGCGACTTCACCTGAAGAATCATCAACAAAGTATGAGGATGTATCTGTAGGAGATATTTGAAGCTTAGCAGTTACGGTACCTGCACCACTATTTTTGACATAGAATGAGTATACGCTCTGCTCAGAGGTATCAACCAGCATTGTATTTGCTTCACCTGTTCCTGTAGTTATGATTTGAGTGGATTCTGTAAATAAATTACCGCCGATTAAAACACTGTCAGTTGCTGCACTTAAATCCCTAATATCAAGATCTGTTGCAGTTATAGCTACAGTATCTGTTACCGAAACCGCTACTGTTCCGTATATACTTACACTGTCTGTTGCTCCTGTTAAGTCTCTGATATCAAGATTTTCCGCTGTTATCGCCACAGTATCTGTTACTGAAACCGTTACTGTTCCGTATATACTTACACTGTCTGTTGCTCCTGTTAAGTCTCTGATGTCAAGGTTTTCTGCTGTTATGGCTACAGTATCTGTTACTGAAACCGCTACTGTTCCGTATATACTTACACTGTCTGTTGCTCCTGTTAAGTCTCTGATATCAAGGTTTTCTGCTGTTATCGCCACAGTATCTGTTACCGAAACCGCTACTGTTCCGTATATACTCACACTATCTGTAGCTCCGCTAAGTGCTCTTGTTACTATATTACCACTTCCGTCTACAGAGATAGCTGTTGCTGTTCCCCCATTATTTCCATATATCTGGGTCTTTAGTTGACTAGCAACCTCATTAAATACTAGATTATTAGGCATATCTTTCACTCCTTAGTATAAATTTAGTATAGATTTAGTACAAGGGTTTTGGCACTTCAGATGGTTTTGATTAAAGTACCGATACCATCACTTAAGCTGATTTTAAATATAGGCCTATATTACCTCATTAGCACAAGCACACTGGTTTTAAACCCTGATTTATTATATGTTGTCCCACAAAAATAGTGTCACTTTATGTCGTTAATTTGGTATTGCTATAAAAGATAACCGTATAGCTTATGAAACTTATTTTGCCAGTATATTCGCCAAAAAAAAACTGGCTGACAAATATACCTTTAAGGTATACTATCAACCAGTTCTATTCTTAACAATTATATATTTCTAATTCGAATTTAGCTTACTTTTGCAAACGCTCTTCAAGTGCATTCAGTTGATTAATTAATTCTTGAGGTAGCTTTTCACCGTAAGTTTTATAATGCTCACGAACTGAAGCAATTTCTTTCATCCATTCGTCCTTATTTACCTTTAATAGCTCATCCATTTCTTCTTTTGTTACATCAAGACCGTTAACATCAATAGCATCAGCTGTTGGCATGTACCCAATAGGAGTCTGTACAGCTTCACCCTTACCATTAACTCTTTCAACTACCCACTTAAGAACACGGCTGTTTTCACCAAATCCAGGCCATAACCATTTACCGTTTTCGTCCTTACGGAACCAGTTAACATAGAATATTTTTGGTAGCTTGTCAGCATCAGTCTTTGTTCCGATATTGAGCCAGTGTTGTAAGTAATCACACACATTATAGCCAATAAAAGGTAGCATTGCAAATGGGTCTCTACGAACCTGACCAATATTAGCTGTGATAGCTGCAGCAGTTATTTCTGAACCCATTATTGAGCCCATAAATACACCGTGATTCCAGTCAAAGCTTTGGTGAACAAGTGGAATTGTACTTGGACGACGTCCACCTATCAATATAGCTGAAATAGGAACACCAGCTGGATCCTCCCATTCAGGAGCAATTACAGGACACTGACTAGCAGGTGCTGTAAAACGAGCATTTGGATGTGCCGCTGCTGTTTCAGAAGCAGGAGTCCAATCATTATTTTTCCAATCTATTAAATGGTCTGGTGCATCGTATCCGATACCTTCCCACCAAACATCACCATCGTCAGTCAAACCAACATTAGTGAATATAGAATTTTTAGTTATACTAAGCATAGCATTTGGATTTGAATCCATTGAGGTACCTGGTGCAACCCCAAAGAATCCTGCTTCTGGGTTAATAGCGTACAGCCTTCCGTCTGCTCCGAATTTCATCCATGCTATATCATCACCAACAGTTTCAACCTTCCAGCCTGGAACAGTTGGTATAAGCATTGCAAGATTAGTCTTTCCACATGCACTTGGGAAAGCACCTGCAATATATGTTTTATTACCATCTGGATCAGTTAAACGAAGAATAAGCATATGCTCTGCTAACCATCCTTCATCACGAGCCTGAACAGATGCTATACGAAGTGCAAAACACTTTTTGCCCAAAAGAGCATTACCGCCATATCCTGAACCATATGACCATATAGTTCTTTCCTCTGGAAAATGACTGATATATTTTTGCTCAATTGGAGCACAGGGCCAACGAACATCCTTTTGACCTTCTGCTAAAGGTGCACCTACTGAGTGCAGACATGGAACGAAATCACCATCTTCGCCAAGTGCATCAAGTACTGCCTTACCCATACGAGTCATAATTCTCATGTTAACTACAACATATGCACTATCAGATAATTCTACCCCAATTTTTGAAATAGGTGATCCGATAGGTCCCATAGAGAAAGGAATTACGTACATAGTTCTTCCTTTCATACATCCCTTATATAAGCCCTTCATTGTTTCCTTAAGCTCATTTGGGTCAATCCAATTATTAGTTGGACCAGCATCCTCTTTATTCTTAGATGCAATGTATGTTCTATTTTCTACACGAGCAACGTCAGAAGGGTCACTATTAAAAGCATAACAGCCTGGACGCTTTTCTTCATTCAAGCGTATAGCTGCTCCAGAGTCAACCATTTCCTGTAATAAACGCTGGTTTTCTTCTTCTGAACCATCAACCCAATAGATTTGATCGGGCTGACACATTTCTGCCATTTCTTTAACCCATTCCTGCAATTTTTTGTTAGCAATCATTATATTACTCCTCCCTGTCGCTTATATATATATTGCTTGTATCTACTCGCAATAATATTTCCAAAAGCATTTTGACTGGATAAAAATATGATTTGACAAATTCAAATTTTTATCCATTATAATCCTATCACAATTAAGAAAAAATATCAACAAATAATTAATGCAATCTAAGAAGAATAATTATTCATTTGTAACTATTCAGACTTCAACTTTTCTAATAAAGCTTTTAAGCTCTTATGTGAAGCCTTGCTACATAAACCAATAAGTCTACAGCTTATTTTATATGCCTCAAATCTTCACTTAAGTGCTTAAAAGCAACAGTAAAACATATATAAAGATTATTGTCTGAATAGTTACATTCATTTTTTGTGCAGACTATGTACTTTGAATATATTTGAATGGCTTACTTATTATTTCACTTTCTATTTGTTCCTCTGGTAATGGCTTACTGAAAAGATAACCCTGCTGTCTTTGACACTCAATATACTCGAGGTAGGCTTTCTGCTCAACAGTTTCTACACCTTCAGCCACAACAGTGAGTGTAAACTTATGTGCCATATTCAATAATGATTTTGCTATAACCTGTTTCTGATAGTCTTTGGTAATATCATCAACAAAGGATTTATCTATTTTTATTATGTCTACAGGAAGACGAGCAAAATAGTTTAAGGATGAGTATCCAGTCCCAAAATCATCAAGTGCTATCTTAATACCAAACCTTCTAAACTCCTTCAACGCATCAAGAACTACATCCATATATTTAATTGCGGAGTATTCTGTTATTTCTAGCTCGAGATTTTGTGGGTTAAAATTATACCGCTCAAGTACGCTTTTAACACGCCCTACACTATCAATTAATTGAAAATATTGAGGGGAGAAGTTGACTGCGATATTATAGGTTTCCGAACCTTTTCTATTCAAAGAGTTAATCTTTCTTACAGCCTCATTAAGTACAAAATCTGTTAAGTCAATGATTAACCCAGTTTCCTCAGCTATTGAAATAAACTTATCTGGCATTATCAAGCCCTTTGTAGGATGATTCCATCTTACCAATGCCTCAAAGCCAACTATTCTTCCATCTTTAGAATTGACTTGAGGCTGGTAATAAACAGTAAGCTCATTATTCTTTATCGCACCCTTTAGACTACTATATAGCTCCATTCTTGATTTAAAGCTATCATTAAATTGCTCTTCAAACATGCAATACCTGTTCTTCTTATTTTCTTTTGCTTGTATCAAAGCTATATTAGCTCTGGATATTAATATACTGGCACTATCACCGTGTATAGGATAAATACTCATCCCTATATTAACAGGTGTGTAAATGCTTTGATTTTCAAATGACCATGGATTGTCAAAAATCTTCTTAATTGAGTATGCAACTGAAATAGCCTCATCTTTACCTTTTATTTGTGGTAATAGTAAAGCAAAGGTGTCTCCTTCAATTCTATAAACCTCACTTACTTTGTGAAAGGCTTTTTTTAGAAGTGCACCTGCCCCCTTAAGCATTTTATCTCCAAACAAGGGTGAAAACAACTCATTAATTATTCTGAAATTATTTATATCAACCAAAACTATACAAAACATTTCGTCTTCATGTGAAAGATGGCTAAGAGTTTCCTCAATTCTTACCTTAAGTCGATTTTTGTTTGGTAGCTGTGTCAGCTCATCCCGAAAAGCTAAATGACGTATTCTATTTTCATAACGCTTTTTTTCATTTATATTAGTATGTGAACCCGCCAGTTTAATAAGCCTGCCTTCTGTATCGTACTTAGTTCTCCCCTTACTAAAAAACCATGTATATGTCCCGTTCTTTCTCCTCAGTCTATACTCGTTTTCATAGTACTTTACCCGATTTCCAAAACACACATCCAATTTTTGCCTAGCTGTCATTTTATCCTGTGGATGAATGAGACTTTCCCATGCTTCTATGGTATTTTCTATTTCTTCACAATTATAACCCAAGAGCTTTTTTGTTTTATCAAAATTAACAACAATTTGACCCTCTACTATATGTGCATACCATAAGCTATCATTCGCTCCTTCAACAGCAAGTCTGTACCTTTCCTCACTTTCTGCAAGGCTATTCTTAGCTATTTCAATTTCCGCCAGCTGAGTTTTTAGTGTGTCCTCTGCAGCAAAGATTTCTTCATACGCTACCTCTAGCTCCTGATTAGACCTTTTCAAATCATCAATATATTTCATTGTATCCTTTTCTACTAATTGAATACGCTTTACTCCTTTGTATATTAAAATAAAGCCCATAATAGCGGTTATAATGACATAAAACCAACCTTTTAGTAAGCCTATTATATATAGAGCTTCTGGGGAAGTGAAAACTGTATGTATTATTCTATCAGTAAATAAAATCCATAATGAACCCGCTAGCAAATAAAGAAATGTTAGTCTTATTGACAGATATATTGCTGAATTTTGTTTCATTTTTTTTAACACCGCTCTTATCAATACTATCATTAAATGTTCTCCTAGTTAATTGCATATCATACAAAAGGTTTATAACAAGCTTTTTGCGTGTTAAAATGCAAAATTATACTCACCAAGTGCAGTTTTTATGTATAATTATTCAAATCGACGCAATAAACTCATAACATTCATAATTATAATACATAATTCAACAAATTTCTACAAAATATTTGTTTTAATCACCTTAAAGTCTTGAAAAAAACTCTCAATACCTCTGCACATGAAGCTTCCATAATCCCAGCATATACTGTCACCCTATGATTAAATACGTATTCTTTTGCATTAAATAAATCCAATACTGACCCAGCCGCTCCAGCCTTTATATCAAATGCACCAAAATACAAGCTTTTTATTCGTGCATTTATTATCGCACCAGCACACATTGCACATGGTTCTAAGGTTACATACAAATCACAAGCCTCTAACCTTTGTTGTCCCAGCTTCCTGCATGCGTTTTGTATAGCAATAATCTCAGCATGCCTCGTAGCATCCTTTTGGCTTTCACATAGGTTATATGCTTCTGCAATAATTTCATCCTTAAAAGTGATTACTGCACCTACAGGAACCTCATTATGCTCATACGCCATATTTGCTTGTTTCAGTGCAGCTAGCATAAATTTGTTAACCACAATACCCTCATTCCTTACGCTTTAGTTATAGCTCTTTGAATACCACCGCTAAGCTGTCCACTTATAATGATTTCCATTAGCCGTAATAATTAACCGAGTACACTAATTTATTAAAACATCTGCTTTCGTTTTAAAACTACTACTGATATTATAGTGACTATTCCTGAACCTAAAAGCAACCAAAGAAACATTAATGGGTTCTCTCTCCCTGAGAGTCCTCCAGGTAAAGGAACATTCATTCCATAAAAGCTAAATATCATTGTAGGTATAGCAAGGACAATAGTAAATGAGGTCAGTATTTTCATCACATTATTCAAATTATTCGAAATAACAGAAGCAAAGGCATCCATCATACCGTTTAAAATAGTACTATAAATATTAGCCATTTCTAATGCCTGCTTATTTTCTACAATTACGTCCTCCAACAAATCCTGATCTTCTTCATACAGCTTAATATAACGGTTCCGTAAAAGCTTTTCCATTACTACCTCATTAGACCTCAAGGAGCTGGTAAAGAATACAAGGCTCTTCTGTAATTCCAAAAGCTTGAACAATTCTTTATTTCTCATTGATTTATGGAGTGTTTCTTCCAAATAATCAGTACGCTTGTCAATATGTCTTAGGTATTTTAAATAATCCTTTGCTATATTAAATAGTATTTGCAAAATAAAACGCGTCTTTTTAAATGTAAAAAGATTTCTTACGCTTCCGTTCTTAAATTTTTCTATTATAGAAGACTCTTTTAGGCAGATAGTTAAAAAATAATCATCCTCAACAGTAAGTAAACCTAACGGAACGGTTTCAAATTTAAGTGTGTTTTCATCCTCATATACGTAGGGGATGTCCACAATAAGTAATGTTTGCTCCTCATCCAAATCTATTCTTGGCTTTTCTTCTTCATCTAACGGGTCCCTCAAGAAATTTGGCAAAACATTTATACTTGACTCGATTAGTGCAAGCTCTTCCTGAGTAGGGTCAGTAAGATTTATCCAGCACCCTTTTTCTAGTCTATCAATTTTTACTAATTCATTATTTGGTTCAGTTGTTCTGAATATTTCCATCATTGGAATCACCTCCGGTAAATATTAAATAATCCGCACATTATCAACACGATGAGCATACCTGCAATAAGCCCTCCGATACCGCTGATATTTGTTCAAATTCCGGCGATGCTAAAATTCTACTTAATAATTCAGAAAGTGGCTGACTAGTCCCCCCAAAACCTTGGGAATGCTCAATATACTGCTAAAACGTGCTTGAGTTATATAGCTTTTTTTAGCAAGTGTTATCCTTGTGAATACTATCCTGCTAAAGCTCGTACTGTAATAATCCGAATCCATAAGGTTATCACTTCCCTTCTCGCATTCCCTTATTTATCTATCAACCACAAATAAATAGACTATATTTATTATAGACCTACATTTTCTTTACGTCAACAAAATTCATACCCTAAGTTTATTGCTTTGTAAGCATTTTTTGTTTCAAAGGCTTTTAAAACCCTACCTTATTCAATAAATAGTGGTTGTTAAGTTACAAAAATATAGTCTTCTGGATAAAACCACTGCGCAAACAGCTTCTATATTCCCAATTGACC
>QKEK01000080.1 GCA_003251775.1 Clostridia bacterium
ACGAGATGTAAAGGGTCTACGGCTACGCCTACGATGAACTTCGTTGACACTCCGCCCTTGACATCTCCCCACTGAAGTGAACAAATAAACATTTGCTGGGATATTACCATAAAAATACACGGCATTTAATATTGCAATTTATAAATATGTAAATAAATAAAAATAATGCTTGACATAACTATTTGTTATAATTACAATTAGCAGAAAAGCTGCTAACTAATAGATAGCAATGTACATTCAGACAAAATACCTTTTGTTTGACAATATACAAGTTCCATAGATAAAGTGTATTTCTTGTAAATGAAGACTTAAATAGTAAGGAGAAGTCAAATGAAAAAAGGTTTATTAGTTTTTTTGATATCCATCTTAATTATTAATGTAGTAGCATGTAAAGAAACTACTCAAAATACAAATCAGATAGGTGAGGAAGTAATTATGAATATAGAGAATATTCCATCATCAGTCAGAGCAGCTATGTCAAATAGGATTAACTCTAGTGCAATAGTTAGGAAATATGGTAAAGCAGATATTAAACGTAAGTTAGAAAATAAATCATATGAAATTAGATATTTGGATGACGAAAGTAAATTAATAGTTGTTTATGATAATGATACAAATAGGGTGATTGATCTTTGGAAGCTAAACAAGCTGTTAAAAAGAGAGGATTTTCAAATATTAGTTGGAAAAGAGTCTCTCTTTAATGATGTTATTAATATAGACCCGTATGCATTTAAGCTTGAAACTTCTGCTATCACCGCAATCAGTGAACACAAACTTGTTAATAATGAGGTTGCGATTATTAGTTACATTAATAGAGATAAGCAATGGCTTGTTGATAAAATAGACTATGTTAGTCCAGATCCTTCAGAATTTACATCTATCTTATTGGAAGAAGATATATCACTTATTCAGTAAATTATCATTTATAGTAAATTATCATTTCCAATATTTTTCTTGACTAAATGAAGAATAAAATGATATTATATAGGTGAATCGAACAATAAAGGAGAGTGTTTTTTTGTTAAATGTGTCTATAGTGGTGGCTTGCAACTAAATCTAGTTGTATAGGCATAGGATTCAATAAAAAATGGAGCGTATCCATTTTGTTTTGTTGTGCCTTAAATGTATTACCGTATAGACTGCAAAAAGATACTTTGATATATTGTTTATATTTATAATATAGGCATATGTAACGCGGTTAATTAGGTGTTAACGGCGTTTTTTGTTTATATAATACTTTTCTACTCATAACTTAATTAAGTGGCAAAGGTCAATAAATATCTTAACATTATCCTGTATAAAGCTTTTTTGCAAATTAACTCCCCCATGCATGTGGCACAAATAACTACTGTAAGCGGTTTTCAAGACATACCGTCTTGGCGATTTTTAAGGCATACATAACTAGCTTGTGAAAAAATTATTAAAATATCGGGAGGAGAGATATTAGATGATCAAAAAATCCTATAAAATGCTAGAATTTTATAAAATATTAGAGATGCTAGGTGAATGTGCGATATCACAAAACGTTAAGAATAAAATAAGTCAGTTAGAGCCTTATATGAATGAAGCAGAGCTACTTCGACATATGGACGAGACAACTCAGACAAAGAGAATACTTGAAGGCATGGGGAATCCTCCTTTAGTAGCAACAACTGAGATAGAAAAAGTGTTAAATCTTATTGAAAAGGATGTAATGCTTCTGCCTGAGCAGCTTAATCAGGTTAAGCTGTTTCTGACAGCGTGTAGAAGGATGAAAGCTTATTTAAAAAAATCAGAAGCTACATATACAAATGTGGCATATTTTGGACAAACAATCTACAGTATTACTGAGCTTGAGGATGAGATTGACCGTTGCATAAGAGGCGATAGAGTGGATGACAGAGCTTCAACTAGCCTTGCCGCTATTCGTAGTAAGATAGAGCATCATCAGGATGCTATACGTATTAAGCTGGATTCATTACTTAGAAACAATACACATTGCTTTAGTGAAAGCTTTGTAGCATTGAGAAATGGGCATTATACACTTCCAGTTAAAAAGGAGTATAAGCAACGTATAGCTGGGAGTGTTATAGAAATCTCTAATAGTGGAGGAACATACTTTATTGAACCTGCATCTGTGAAAAAAATGCAGGATGAGCTTTTGGTTCTACGTATAGAGGAGGACAATGAGGTAAGGCGTATTTTGTTTGAGCTAACTGCCTCAGTGGGGTTTTCAATACCTTCTATAAAAATAAACATACAAGCAATGGAAATCTTGGATTTTCTTTTTGCAAAGGCTAAATTGAGTATTGATATGAATGGTATTGCCGTGGAAATAACAACTGATAGGAGCATGTGTATTGAGTCTGGGCGACATCCTTTAATAAAGCGAGAGGATGCTGTACCTCTAGATTTTTCTTTGGGTGAAAACTATAATATACCAGCAAAATCAGCAATAAATGAAGCTGTAAAGGGTATTATTATAACCGGTCCAAATACTGGAGGAAAGACGGTGGCGTTAAAAACAGTGGGTTTACTGTCATTGATGTCTCAGTGCGGCTTGCATGTCCCAGCAAAGTCTGCACGAATATGCATGAATAATATGGTGCTCTGTGATATTGGGGATGGACAGAGTATAACAGAGAATCTGTCGACATTTTCATCTCATATGATGAACATTATGGAGATATTAAGGAAAGCAGATGAGCAATCCTTAGTTTTATTAGATGAGTTGGGCTCAGGAACAGATCCTGCTGAAGGGATGGGACTTGCAGTAACCATATTAGAGGAACTGGCGAAAAAAGAATGCTTAATTATAGCTACCACTCATTATCCTGAAATAAAGGATTTTGCCAAAAAAACCAAAGGCTTTATAAATGCTAGAATGGCGTTTGATAGGCAAAATCTTACCCCCTTGTACTTACTCGAAATCGGTGAGGCGGGTGAAAGCTGTGCACTATATATAGCACAGCGATTAGGCATGTCTAAGGATATGATTAATAGGGCTTATACAATAGCATATGGAAAGCATGCTACAACATCTTTAGTATGCGACAATACTGACGAGGGCAGAGTAGAAGCTGGTATAAGAGCTAAAGAAGACATAGGAGCAGAAGCTGGTACAAGAGCCATGGAAGATATAAAGCAAGCAGCGGCTTCAAAAGTCGGTGATATTGAATATAAAGAAGATGTAAGAAAAACAGGATTAGTAGGATTAGCAAGTAATAAAAGCAATCCATGTATACAAAAGAAGGTTGAACAACAGCCTAAACAGCCTCCAAAAGGTAGTGAATATAAGCTTGGAGATAGCGTAATGGTGTTCCCCCAAAAGCTTATTGGGATTATTTTTGAGGAGGTTAATGAAAAAGGTCAAATTGGTGTGCAGATACAGGGCAAAAAATGCTATGTCAATAATAAACGTATAAAGCTTCAGGTAAGTGCAAGTAAGCTTTATCCAGACGATTATGATTTTTCTGTTGTGTTTGATTCGGTAAAGGTTCGTAAGGGCAGAAAGGCTATGAGTAAGAAACATGACCCTAATCTAGTGGTTGTTGTTGAGGAGGGAGACTGGTTGAAAGAAAATGACCAATTAAAATGATTTAAATAGACAAGGTATAAATATATGATTTTCTTTCAACCAAAATTTGTGCATGCAGATAGGAGTGGATATATTAATGGGAGTAATAATAACGGATGAATTAACAAAAAATTATATACGATTTAAAAAGGAGGAGGGCTTAAGGGGTAGTATAAAAAGCCTTTTTAATAGAGAGAAGGTAATAAAGACTGCTATTAATTCCTTTAATCTAAATATTGATGAGGGTGAGTTTGTTGGACTAATTGGACCAAATGGTGCTGGTAAAACAACTCTAATAAAAATGCTGACGGGGATAATCTCTCCGTCAGAGGGATATATCTCTGTACTAGGCTATCAGCCAAATGAGCTTAAGGATGAATATAAACGTCAGTTTGCAGTAGTTATGGGGCAGAAAAGCCAATTGTTTTTTGAGCTTACGGCTGCTGATACGTTTTTGTTGCTGAAAGAGATTTATGGTATTCCCGAAAAAGAGTATCGAAAAAGCTTAGAATATTTTGTAGAGCTATTCTCTGTTTCAGAATATCTAAATGTTCAAGTAAGAACATTATCACTAGGAGAAAGAATGAAGATGGAGTTAATAGCTGCACTTATTCATAATCCAAAAATCTTATTCTTGGATGAGCCAACAATAGGCTTAGATGCTATTGCACAAAAGCAAATCCGAACATTTTTAAAGGAGGTCAACAGGGATAGGAGAACTACAATTCTTCTTACAAGCCATTATATGGAGGATATAAAAAGCTTATGTTGCCGCTGCATTGTGGTTAATGGAGGAATTAAGATATATGATGGTAGCTTGAGCGAGTTGTTAAATAAATATCAGACTCATAGGGTGATATCAATATCCTTTGAAGAGGCTACACAAATAGACTCAGCTGTGTTTGATGCTTTCAAAGTATTAGACATAATTGAACAAAATCCATATAAAGTAAGCTTTTCAATACCTAAAGACAAAGCTCGTTCGATTATTACATCACTTATAAATGACGTTAATATTAATGATATCTCAATTGAGGAAGAGGACATCAGTAATGTGGTGGAACGGATTTATGCAGAGAAGAATGTTGTTAAAGCAGGTTATGATGATATTGGGGTAAGGGGTGAGAGGCGTGTTTAAAAAATATAGTGAGGTGCTAAAGCTTTACTTTAAGGTTCAGATGATGTATCGCTTTGATATTATAGTCAATATAGCATTTGGTATTTCAAAGATAGTCCTGGCATATGTTCTTTGGGGTGCAATTTTTGAACAAAGGGATACTGTTGCGGGGTTTACATTTGATGGCATGATGACATACTATATTATAAGCTCATTTATTCTACAGCTTGACCAATCTACTGCAACAGCAGAGCAAATAGCAAGTGAAATTAGAGAGGGTCAGTTTTCAAAATACATCATAAAGCCAATTAACAGTTTTATGTATTTTACATCAAAGACAGCAGGTGTATCAGTTTTCATGTTAATATTTAATATAATTGCTACCTTGGTATGGCTATTAGTATTTAAGGTAAATATTCAGCTAACAGAAAGTATTTATGTAATTTTTGCTGGAGTAGGAATGTGTCTATTAGGGTTGCTATTTATGATGCAGCTTAACTTTTTTATTGGGATTCTAGCCTTTAAATTTATAGATACCTGGCTATTTATTATGATTAAGGATAATTTAGTTCAGTTTCTAACAGGAGCATTTATACCACTAGCCATCTTACCTACGAGCATATTAAATGTATTGAGATTTTCCCCATTTTATTATACATCATACTTGCCTTCAATGCTTTTTGTTGGTCAAAACCTAAATGAGATTGGAGCTGGTGTCATAGTGCTTTTAGCTTGGAATACTATTTTTTGGATAATTAATAAATTGACATATAGTCAATTGAAATTTCAATATGAGGGGGTAGGCGTTTGATGCGACTAATAATGACTATGAGATTTACCTATATGCTGTTTAAAATGAAGCTTTCAAGAAATATGGCTTTTAGGTTTTCCTTTTTTGGAGTATTTTTTGTGGATGGTACTATGTTTTTGGTTCAATTACTTATGTTTAACTATATTTATGCTCATGTAGAAACCATAGGTGGATGGAGTAGAGAGCAAATGCTATTTTTTATTGGAACATTCTCCTTGATTAACGCCTTAAACATGATGCTATGTTTTTTTGGTGTTATTTCTATACCTGAAAAGATTAGAAGCGGAAAGCTGGATTTGTATATTACCAAGCCCGTTAATACATTATTCTATCTATCCTTTGAGAATATTGACATTGGTTCATTACCTTTGGTTTTGGCGAGCGGTTGTATTTTAGGTTACTCGATTTCTGGTATGGTGATACAATTTACGGCATTTAAAATACTAGGATATATTGTACTAGTATTGACAATGCTAGTACTGCACTATGATATTATGGTTATTATCAGAACCATTACCTTTTTTGTTATACGTGCGACAGGTCTTGAAAGGCTTGAAGGTGAGCTTATTACACTCTGTATGAAGATTCCTGGAATTTTATTTAAGGGAGGATTCAAAATCTTATTTTATTTGTTGCTTCCTTATGGTATTATGGCTACTATTCCGACACAATTCTTTTTTGAAGCAATGTCTTTGAGTGGGTTTGTTTATGCCATAGCCATAACCTTTATATTTACATGCTTTACTCTATGGTTCTTCAGGCTTGGGATTAAGAATTATAAGAGTGCGAGCAGTTAGGCGATGCTTATAATCTCTGGAATGCAAAATAACATGTTAGGGGTTCAGGACACAGCCTTTGCTGCTCCCATTATTGATGCAACTGGATTAAGTGCGGAAGAGGTATATGAGGAGTTGCAGCATAGAGTTCTAGGATAGCCATAAAATTCTGTTTTAAGCGATGGAATGAGAACATCTAGCTTTGTAACAGGTGGAATTATGTAACTTTAAAAGCATAAATAAGCGGGAGTATTAGTTGTGGGAACAACAAATACTCCCGCTTATAAAGTCTTTATGTTAAAATGCACTATGAGTATATCGTATTGTTGTATATTTATACGCTATGTAGTCCCAGACTTTTTTGAAAATGCCCCAACTAAAATCAGTAAACCAAGAATAAAGAACACCCACATCAAAAAGTTACCTGAAAAGGGAACAGCACCTAAATAAATGAATATGCCTGCAATTATAACGGATATTAATTTTTTCATAGACCCTCCTTGCTAATACTGTGTTTTACTTTTCCCCCTGGAAATAATTCAGTATAATTATTTGAATAATACTTTGTGCCATCTGTTTCTAGTGCCATAATTGAAAACTGATATTTATGTATAGCAGTCATTCCTTCAGGCAGGTTTAATTCAACTTGATTTGTATTTAATTTAATTACAGATGATATTGGATGTAGTAAGCGTGGATTCTGAAAGGGACTAGCAAGTAAAGAGTTGCGTCTTGCAAGCACCACTATTCCACTTATACCTGTGCTATAATAATCAGAAACACTAATGATTACCTTTGTATTAATAGGACAAATAATCTGGGTTATCTGAGGGATATAAAAAGGCTCTTTACTAATTCTTAAAAATCCTTTAAGGGGTACGTTATATCTTATATCTTTAAAAGTACCCCTTAAATTATATGAACCGACAATTTGTCCATTATCAACTAAAACCAGATTGTAAAAATCATTACGATCTGATGAGAGTAACAATTTGGGCGATAAATTACCTTGAGCACTCCCTATAACACCTACCTTAAGCCTTATGAAGTCTTCATAAGAAATAACTGGCGGTACTGAGGAATGATTGGGTGGGGCATTTAAATCATATAAATACTCTGCATCAAGCACACAATTCTCAGAGCTTAAAAAAATCGCCATACAAACAAATCTCCCATTATTTATTTAGTCTATTAATTATACTTGAAAGCTTTTGGTCAACATTTTCAATCTCTTCATCACTTAAGAATTGCTCCATGGAAATCTCATTATTTGCTAACAAATAGCTTTTTACAGAGAAGGCTATAGCTCTGATTCCATCACGAGCGTCTAATAAAACACGCCATGAATGATCTCCGTAGTAGTTTCTTGGTACAAGAACCTTCTTTTCCATGCTTGTTCCAGCACTATTTCTATATACATTCAGTTCATAAAGGACATTATTGCTATAGTTTTCAAGGAATACTGGTGGATCAACTCGTTGGATAAAGGTCATATAGAAATCGGGGGATTTTGTGTAATTAATTGAGCTTCCTGGAGGAATGCTTGCTTCCCATTTATAAAAGGGTGGCACCATTTCATTATTTACAATTAGTATTGTCTGATTTGTGGACTCATTCTTGACATTTAGGTTTAGTAATAGAGAAGACCTGTCATCTGAGTCTATATTTTTTTCATCGCATTTCTTTTCTACCATAAAGGAATTATTGCATTTTGGACATAAAATACTGGCTGAATTTAAGACCTCTTTACCTGATAAATCTACAGTAAATTTGGTCTCACTTAACGCTACACAACCTATTGTTGCTACCTTTGTGCCTATAAATCCTACTTGAATTTCACTGTTTTTACAGAATGGACATTTGACCCTTTGCATAATAAAATCCTCCTTAATTTTACTTTGTGAGATATAAAATGAAAATTATGGTTTTATATTATCATATCTGCTCTATTGAGTCAAATTCTAGTATTTAGCTACATGTATTACAATACACTTACATGGTAACTATTCAGACCTCAACTTTTCTAATAAAGCCTTTTAGGGCAATTAACAACTAGAAGCTGTACAACTTATTTTATATGCCTCAAGTCTTCACATAAGTGCTTAAAAGCAACGGTAAAACATATATAAAAGATTATTGTCTGAATAGTTACCTTACATGATTATACAAAATTCCGCTAAATATTTACCTGTGATTTCTGTTTCCTAATATTTTTGAAATCAAAGGTAACTGTCCTTTGATTGTGATGGTAAGTGCAGTATTTGTATATAGAAAGTTGTTTGCCCAATGGCTGAATTACTGGTATAATTTTATTCATATTAAGCTTTAAGGGGAATGATAATATGAGAAAGAGAACCGGCGGATTTCATCACATCGCAATTAAGGTATTTGATTTTGATGCAACTGTTAAGTTTTATACAGAGGGACTAGGTTTTACTAAGGGTATTTCATGGAAGGATGGAGATAACAGAGCAATATTGCTAGATTCGGGGAATGGTAATTTCATTGAGATTTTTGAAGGTGGAACTCAGGAGGAAAAGCCAGAGGGAAGCTATACTCACTTAGCACTGGTCTCAGATAACTGTGATTTTGATCTAGACGAGGCAGTAAAAGCTGGAGCTACTCTTACTATGGCGGCAACTGACATAGATATACAAAGCGAGCTGATAACAAAGGTGAGGGTTGCCTTTTGTAAGGGCTTAAATGGAGAGGTTATTGAGTTTTTTCAGTATCGCTAATAAATATACATTGAAAGGGTTCAAATTATGGAAAACTATTTTTATAAATGCAATGTTTGTAGCTTTGTTCATCTAGTGCCTGCGTATTGGGTGTCTTTTTCACCTGAAAAGGAAATGGACTTTCTACATGTTAATCCAGAAACGCAGAAGGATTGTGAAAATCATGTGCTATACCTATCAGAAGTATAAGCGTATTATGGGTATATTGCTTTGTTGTATAATATACGATATTTTGCGTTGTTCTGAATAAATTTCGCATAAATATGTGTGCAAAGAGTTTTATTTATACAATTTGCCCCTTGACAATCCATATGGTATAATATGTTGGAGCTTGGACAAATTTTATTAAACAGTAGGTTTATTTTTATATAATAGCAAATACTATAAAGATATTACTATAAACGTACACTTAAAAGTGTATAGAGTGTTTGAGAATAAATACTATTTGAAAGTGAGGAAGATAAATGGAAGAAAAGCAGCTTTTTAACAATATAGTTGAGGCATTGCTAGATAAAAAAGCAAAAGACATAGCGGCACTTGATATCAGCAAAATATCTACAATAGCAACGTATTTTATTATTTGTAGTGGTACATCGACAACGCATATTCAGGCACTGGCAGATAATGTGGAGGAGAAGCTTGAGAAAAATGGCGTTAGGTTCCTTAGAAAAGAGGGCTATAATAGTGCAAGATGGATACTTTTAGACTATGGCGATGCTGTTGTTCATATTTTTCATCAGGAGGACAGAGAATTTTATGACCTTGAAAGGCTTTGGCGAGATGCACAAAGAGTGCCGATTGAGGAGCTTAGCTTAGTATAGGGATTATAACAACGCAAGAAGCTTCAATAAGAATCCTAAGCTGTTGACGCTGTCAGAGGTAGCGGGCAGCTTAAGAGTCCTGTTGTTTTTATAATAATAATATTCTGAACTGTAGTGGAGGTTTTACAATGTATTCAACCAAGATAGATGCTAAATGGCAAGAAAAGTGGGAGGAAACCCAGCTTTATAAATTTAATCGTGAGGATATGGATAATAAGCTATATTGCTTAGAAATGTTTTCATATCCCTCTGGTGCAAATCTGCACGTTGGACACTGGTACAATTATGGCTTAACAGATTCGTGGGCAAGGATGAAGAGAATGCAGGGCTTTAATGTATTTCACCCACAGGGCTTTGACGCTTTCGGCTTACCTGCTGAGAACTATGCTATAAAAACAGGGATACACCCAAAGGACTCTACTTACAAAAATATAAAAACAATGGAGACTCAGCTCAAGAAGATGGGAGCTACCTTTGACTGGGATTATGAGGTTATAACCTGTGATCCTGAGTACTATAAGTGGACTCAGTGGATATTCCTGCAGCTATACAAAAAGGGGCTTGCCTATAGAAAAAATGCTCCTGTTAACTGGTGTCCAAGCTGTAAGACGGTTCTTGCTAACGAGCAGGTAGTAGAGGGTGCTTGTGAAAGATGTAAGAACGAGGTGACAAAAAGGGATTTAACACAATGGTTCTTTAAGATAACAGAATATGCTCAGGAGCTTTTGGATTGCCTTCCTCAGCTAGATTGGCCTGAGAAAACCAAGAAAATACAGACCAATTGGATAGGACGCTCGGAGGGAGCAGAGCTTGAATTTAAGGTGGCAGACAGTGAACTGAAATTTAAGGTTTTTACTACACGTGCAGATACCCTCTATGGTGTTACATATGTTTCTCTAGCTCCCGAAAATGAATTGGTGGCACAGATTACTACAGATGAATACAAAGAGCAGGTTCAAATGTACATAGAGGAAACCAAAAAGCAGACTGAGATTGAAAGGTTATCAACAGTTAGAGAAAAGACGGGTGTTTTTACAGGAAGCTACGCCATTAACCCTGTTAATGGGGATAAGGTGCCAATCTGGATAGCAGACTACGTTTTAGCTGGCTATGGTACTGGATGTGTTATGGCTGTACCAGCACATGATGAGCGTGATTTTGAGTTTGCTACAAAATATAAGCTACCAATAAAAAGAGTAATAAAGGGTATAGGAGATATTGATGATACACTACCATTTGTTCAATATGGAGAATTAGTTGATAGTCAGGAATTCAGTGGTGTTCTGTCTGCTGATGCTAAGATTAGTATTGTTAAAAAGCTTGAGGTATCCCAACAGGGTGAACTAAAGATTAATTATAGGCTGAGGGACTGGCTGGTTTCAAGACAAAGATACTGGGGCTCACCTATTCCAATAATTCATTGTGACAAATGTGGTATTGTGCCTGTGCCAGAGCAGGATTTGCCAGTGGAGTTACCTTACAATGTAGAGTTTACACCTGATGGTGAATCTCCGCTTGCTAAATGTGAGGAATTTGTAAACACTGTTTGTCCAGAGTGCGGAGGTGCTGCAAAGAGGGATGCCGATACACTAGATACCTTTGTATGCTCATCATGGTATTATTTAAGATATGCTGATAATAAAAACAGTGAAAAGATATTTGATACTGAGTGGTTAAATAAGCTTTTGCCTGTTGATAAATATGTTGGTGGTGCAGAGCATGCTGCAATGCATTTATTATATGCAAGGTTTTTTACTAAGGCATTAAGGGATATGGGGTATTTGAATTTCGACGAGCCATTCCTGTCACTTGTTCATCAGGGAACAATACTAGGGCCTGATGGTAGCAGAATGAGTAAATCAAAAGGAAATACAGTTGCTCCAGACGAGTATATTGAGGAGTTTGGTTCAGACGTATTCAGACTATATCTGGCTTTCGGCTTTGCGTATACCGAAGGAGGACCATGGAACGAGGACGGAATTAAATCCATTTCAAAATTTATTGGCAGAATCGCGCGATTAATTGAAAAGCTTATGGAAGAAAAGACCGAAATTGATAATACAAATAAAGTAGATGCTTGTCAGCTTGGAAGGGAAGAAAAAGAGCTGAATTTTGTCAGACATACTGCTATTAAGGGTATATCTGAGGATGCTGAAAAATTCCAGTTTAATACCTCTGTTGCAAGATTAATGGAGTTTGTTAATGCATTATACAAATATGATACTGTTGAGGAAAAGAATCTGACCTTTTTAACAGAGAGTATTAAAGATTTATTATTGTTAATTTCACCATTTGCTCCGCATTTTGCAGAAGAGATGTGGGAAAAGCTTGGATATGAATACTCTATATTCAATCAACAATGGCCAGTATTTGATGAAAAGGCTCTTATAAAGGATACTGTTGAGATTGCGGTTCAGGTTAATGGAGCAGTAAGGTATAAGGTGGAAATTCCTTCGGATGCTGATAATAAGCAGATAGAGGATATTGCACTTAATGACGAAAAGGCAAAACAGTATTTACAGAACAAAAATATAGTTAAGGTAATTGTCGTTAAGGGTCGTTTGGTGAATATAGTTGTTAAATAGAAACCATGCTATAAATAGAGTAAGATTTTTATAAAGATGTAAGAATTTTATTGTATTATGTAAATAGGGTTGTATTTACATAATTCTTATACTATAATGAATTTAAATTTTGAAGGTGTATCCGATTTGGATACACTTTTTCATAGTTTAAATAACAAGCTTATATTATTTATTAATGTGTCTTTCCTTGCCAGCTATTTCGTTTCATTAGCTCTTTATCTATCCCACTAAGCACCGATAGCTTGTTTAAACTCCATTTTGGAGCTATTAGCTGTTCCTTTTGTCCATCACCTGTAAGCCTGTGAATGACTGTTTCCTTTGGAAGAAGCTCAAGGGCATCGCATATCCATTCTATGTATTCATCATATTCAAGAACGTGAAAATCAGGGTACAAATTATATAGATCGGCTGTCCTCAAAACATGAAGGAGATGTAGCTTAATTCCCCATAATTTATGCTTGGTAGAGGTTATATATTTTATTGAGCTTAAAAAATCGGCTTTACTTTCGTAAGGCAGACCTGCAATTAAGTGAACAACAAAGCGTATATTACGGCTTGTTAGTTCCTCTATAGCCCTTTCATACACATCAAGTGAATAGCCTCTACGAATTAAACTGGCACTTTGCTCATTCGATGTTTGCAAACCTAACTCAATCCATAGAAAGGTTTTTTTGCTGATTTCCTGAAGCAAATCCAAGGCTTCAGATGGCAGACAATCTGGGCGTGTTGCTATTGCTAAGCCCTTTACACCCTCAAAGCTTAACGCCTCTTCATACATACTTCTTAGATGCTGAGCTGGTGCGTATGTGTTTGTGAAGCTTTGAAAGTATGCAATGTAATGATTAGTCGACCACTTTTTTGAGAGAAGTGAGATTTGCTGAGACAATTGTTCTTTTATTGATAAAGCTTTAGAGGCAGTGAATTCACCTGCTCCACTTTCACCACAAAAAAGACAGCCTCTATTATCCAGAGTGCCGTCTCTATTAGGGCATGTAAAGCCTCCATTTAATGAGAGCTTCATTACCTTACTTCCGAAAATATTTCTAAGTGCATAATTTAAAGAATGATACCTTTTATCACCCCAGAAAATAGCTTCCTGTGACATTAGCCTTCCTGTCCGCTCAGCCTTTGAGCTTGATCATGTGTAATAAGTGCATCAACAATTTCCTGAATATCTCCCTGTAATACTTCATCTATCTTGTAAAGAGTTAATCCAATTCGATGGTCTGTAACCCTCCTTTGAGGATAATTATAAGTACGTATTCTTTCGCTTCTGTCTCCAGTTCCAACCTGACTTTTTCTGTTTTCAGCATATTCAGAGGTAACCTCGTTCTGAGCAATTTCATATAGCTTTGAACGAAGAACCTTCATAGCCTTGTCTTTATTCTTATGCTGTGACCGCTGATCCTGACAGGTAACAACTATGCCAGAGGGAATGTGTGTAATACGTATAGCGGACGAGGTTTTATTAATGTGCTGTCCACCAGCACCAGATGCACGGTACGTGTCTATTTGCAGGTCATTTGGATTTATTTCTACGTCGACATCCTCAACCTCTGGTAAAACAGCAACTGTAACGGTAGAGGTATGTATTCTTCCGCTGGATTCAGTTGAGGGTACTCTCTGTACACGATGAACGCCACTTTCATATTTCAGACGGCTGTATGCACCCTTGCCCTCTATTGAGAATACTACCTCTTTAAAACCACCAATTTCGGTTGCATTCTCATCTAATATTTCAGTCGTCCAACCCTGAACCTCTGCATACCTTGTGTACATTCTGAAAAGCACTGCTGAGAATAGAGCCGCCTCGTCACCGCCTGCACCGCCTCTTATTTCAATAATAACGTTTTTATCATCGTTAGGGTCTTTAGGCATTAGTAAAATTTTAAGCTCATGAATAGTCTTTTCTAATGATGCTTTTGAGGTTTCAAGCTCTTCCTCCAGAAGCTCTCTCATTTCCTTATCATGCTTTTCCTCAAGCATTTCCTTTGCATCTGCTACGTCTCTAGTGTGTTTTTTGTATTCTCTATATTTTGTTACAACCTCTGTAAGGTCAGAAAATTCCTTCATTAATTTAGTATATTGGTTAGTATCAGATATGACTGAAGGATCACTTAGCTTATGGCTTATTTCTTCATATCTGTTTTCTATTGACTCAAGCTTGTCAAACATTCTTGACATTTCTGCACCTCTTCTATATCATTTTCTTGAATTGTTTAAATAAATCTAATAATATGCATAATCGTAATGACTAATATTCAATTATTTATAATCACTATCTGTATTCTAATTATAATCCTAATTTTAGTTTTAATTAGTATCATAATTAGAAAGATTGTTATTGCAATAGTGAGATTATTCAACGATTTATTATATCATATCTAAAATATGTCCTGCAAATATTTCAATAAAGTTTTTATAGGTGTTTTAGATTTTATATCGGTAACTATTCAGACTTCAACTTTTCTAATAAAGCTTTTAAGCTCTTATGTGAAGCCTTGCTACATAAACCAATAAGTCTACAGCTTATTTTATATGCCTCAAGTTTTTACTTAAGTGCTTAAAAGCAACAGTAAAACATATATAAAGATTATTGTCTGAATAGTTACTTATATCGTAAACAATTCCTTATAATTATCAAAGATGCTATAAACGTAATCTTGTTTTCTGAACACCCCATAATCAATTACAGTATCATATATCCATATAAAAAACGGTGTGCCTAATATCCAGCATATTGAATGCAAAACATCGATTTGACCTAGGAAATTTCCAAAACCGATATAATGCCATATGTTTAATCCTAATAAAAGATTTAGAATAATACCCCAAAACAATTCGGTAAGCGTAAATAACAATCCGCCTATTAAGGCTTGCAAACGCATTGACATTTTATAAAATCTTTCAACGTTATTAACTCTTGATAAAACAAGTCCACCAGTTCCATATACTAATAAGCTCCAAAGCGAAGTAGTTCCCACTAGTGAAATGTATTTATGTACTGTTGACGTGTGGGTTATTGATGTAAAAAACACTTCGACTAGCATACCACATAAACCTAGTAAAATAAAAGTAATTAATATTTTTTTGCCTAAATACTTCATCATAAAATCATCTCCAATATTTTTAATCACCAAGACGAAATTTCTTAGAAAATGCTTGCAGGCGTTATTTGTGCCGCAGGCATGAGGAAATTAATGTGATAACAGCAAGATAATTAAGCTGACTCATATCTCAGATATGATCTACAGTTTTGGATTTATATATCAATATTACAGCTATCACAATACTAATCTGCTTTTATAAAGCTAACACTACCCTTTGCCTTAGTCCCAGTTACCTTAAAT
>QKEK01000262.1 GCA_003251775.1 Clostridia bacterium
GTTTTTACAGCAGGTCAAAGAAAGAGTTAAAAGGCAAAACGAATTATTTAGCTAGATTTTATTCTGATTAAGCATAAACAAAAAGGGGTGTCAGAGCATTGTAGCCCAAGACACTCCCTAAATAAAAGGATATAAGATTTGAGAATGATATATAAATTGTGAGGCTTAGCTTTATGATATATTAAAATGATATACTAACGCACTAATTGTAAATCAAAGTCGTATAGGTTTTGGTCAATTAGTATAGAAGCCCTTATTGATTTAGTATATTCTGTCGAATTCATAAAAACGAAAATCGACTCATAGTAAACAGAGGTATTATCACTATATAATATATAGATATCTCCAGTAGCTGAGCATCCTAGTAGCCTGCCTGTAGAGTCAGTTATATCTTCAAAAACCAGATTTCGGATATCTGCTCCAATAACAGAAGGGGGATTATCAGCTTTAACCTCAATTACAATTTGTGAACCTCCTGTAAAACTAGTATCAGATTTACCCGCATGCATACTAATATTATAGATAATAGTATAGGTGCCAGGAATCTGTGCTGTAAACTCTGAGGTCGAAATATATGTCCCTGTTTCACGGTCAAAGAATGTATTTTGGTTTAGCGTATTTTCCCATAAATCAGTAAAACTTGAACCATGCTTCTTAGTTGATGCTGTCAAAATTACCGTTTGACCAGGGGAAATAATCAGAGAAGAGGCACTAAGGCTAACATCGACTACCTTATCCCTTGATGCTGCAAAGGCACTTACACTAAACAGTAAGAAAAGCACTACCATAAATATTATTGTGATTATTTTTTTCATAATTATGTCATTCCTTTCTTTAAGCACAAATCTAGGTTGAAAGAAAATCATAGATTTATACCTTCTCTGTTTAAAGAATTTCAATAGGTCATTTTCTTTCAACCGTCACCTACATATGCTTTATTTATGAAACACGGAATAAATAAAGCAAGCATTTTGTTTTGCTTGCTCGTATCAATCTGCCTAATATAATTATAATGCAAATTCTATAACTTTAAAATCCATCTACAGGCTTATTATAATAGTATAGAAGCAGTGCTTAAGTCCTATGTCAATAAGAACATTGTAAACTAATATGCTGAGTTTGAGCTTTTAGCGTTGTTTGAAAATAGTAAATAATAGTACAATATACTCATGCAATATACTAAATTGTAGAACAAAGCTGTAGAGTATACGGGAATTTAAATCATAGCTTTTGTTAATATTGATTGAAAATGCGAGAAATGCTATTTCTATTAATAAATTAATGTTGAAAATGGTAAAACTATGAAGTATAATAGCGATATTAGTAGTTAATAGCTTGTCTATAATAAAAAGTACACAGTTATAAGCCTTGGGAGGAAAAATATAAATGAGTATCAAAAAAATTGATTTAGTAACACTTGAAACAAAGCTTTGGGATTGTGCTGATATCCTCAGAGGAACCCTCAACTCAAGTCAATACATGGAATATATATTCGGTATGTTGTTCCTAAAGAGAATAAACGACCAATTTGATATAGAAAGAGAAGAAAAGAAAGTCAAATTTGCAAAGCTTCCAGCAGAAGCACTCGAAAAAGAACTTGAAAATGCTAAGTCCTACAAGAACTTTTTTATTCCTAAACAAGCTAGATGGAAAAACTTTAGCACATTAAATCTAAACATAGGTGCTGAACTTGATAAGGCGTTTAAGGCTATTGAAGACGAACCGAAAAATGCTGAACTAGTTGGTGTTCTTACAACTGTCAATTACAACGATAAAGAGAGAGTTCCAGATGGTAAGTTAGAACAGCTTATCAAAATCTTTGATGCCCTTAACTTATCAAATAACAACTTAGAATCGCCAGATATTCTAGGAGATGCCTATATGTACCTTATCAAGAAATTTGCAGATGATGGCGGTGCAAAAGGTGGCGAGTTTTATACACCAAAAGAAATTAAAGATGTGATGGTTAAGTTACTTAAGCCTCATGAAGGGACTTCTATTTATGACCCTTGTGCAGGATCCGGAGGTTTCTTAATCAGTGCCATTGAATATGTTAGAGACGAACAGAAGCAGAATCATAGAAATCTTCAAATTTTCGGTCAGGAAATAAATCTTTCGACTTGGGCAATAGCAAAGCTAAATATGCTTCTTCATGACGTTTTGGGTGCGACTATCTGGAAAGGTGACACAATAAGAGAACCCAAAAACACTGAAGGTGCAGTTCTTAGAACTTTTGATATGGTTCTCTCTAACCCTCCATTCTCACTTAAAAACTGGGGTAGAGAAGTTGCAGAGAAAAATGATTTTAATAGGTTTAACTACGGTGTAGCCCCAGCTTCTTATGGAGACCTTGCCTTTGTTCAGCATATGCTGGCATCACTTAATTCAAAGGGTATCATGGCTACTGTAGTTCCTCATGGCATCCTTTTCAGAGGTGGTGAAGAAGGTAAAATAAGACAAGGATTGCTTGAAGATGACCTTTTCGAAGCAGTAATTGGTTTCCCACAAAACCTATTCTACGGTGCATCTATCCCAGCATCCGTTATTATCTTAAATAAAAACAAACCTGAGAATAAAAAAGGAAAAGTCTTGTTTATTGAAGCATCACAAGGCTTTATTAAAGATGGCAATAAAAACAGACTACGACCTGAAGATATAGAACGTATAGTAAAAGCCTATGAAACCTTTGTTGATGAAGATAAATATGCAAGAGTGGTTGATATAGAAGAAATCAAGAAAAATGACTACAACCTCAACATTACCAGATACGTTGATACTTCTGAGGAAGAAGAAGAAATAGACATTGAAGAAGTAATTGGCAGAATCTCAGAAAGAGAAATTGAACTTGCAGATTCCAAAGAAAAACTCAACTCTTTCCTTGAACAGCTTGGCTTTGAAAGAATATAGGAGGCTAAGATGATGACTAAGATTAAAGAAGGTTATAAAGAGACAGAGATTGGTGTTATACCAGAGGATTGGAAAGTGTGTAAAATTGACGATGTGATTAGTTTTCTTAAAAGTGGACTTTCTAGAAAACTAAGTGATACTGACATTGGCATCCCTTGTTTAAGGTCTTCGAATATAATAGACGGAAGACTTAAGTTGGATGATTTGAAATACTGGTTTATCGAAGACCCACAAGGTGCCAAGATAGAAGAATATATAGTAAATGAAGGAGATATACTTGTAAATTTCATTAATAGTATTGCACAAATTGGTAAGACGTGTATATTTGATAATCCTGCTTTTAAAACCATTTACACCACGAATGTTTTCAGGATAAAGACTGATTCTGAAATAATGGACAATAAATTCTTTTTCTATAATACTCAAACGAAGTCTTATAGTTATCAAATATCATTAATTACTAAACCAGCAGTAAATCAGGCTAGTTTTACTACAGGTGATTTTAAGAGTATTAAGTTTCCACTCCCCCCACTCCCAGAACAACAACGCATAGCTGAAATTCTTTCTACTACCGATAGTCATATTGAAAAGATGGATAAAACCATTGAAGACTATCAGCTTCTTAAAAAAGGCATGATGAAAAAACTCCTGACTGAAGGTATTGGTCATACTGAATTTAAAGAGACTGAGATTGGAAGGATTCCGAAGGAGTGGGAAATTGCCAAACTGTCTGTAATAGTAAAAAATAGAAGCAAAAAATATGTACCGTGCGATGCAGAAGATTTTCCATATGTTGCATTAGAACATATTAACCAAGAGAGTGGAAGGTTAAATGGTATCGGAAAATCAAGTGAAAGCACAAGTACAAAAAGTGTTTTTTATAAAAACGATGTTCTATTTGGAAAGCTTAGACCATATTTGCGAAAGTATTGGCTAAGTGATATTGACGGTGTGTGTTCTACTGAAATATTGGCTTTGCAACCTTTAAGTAATCCTGAGTTTGCATTTTATACAGTGCAGACTGATAAATTTATTGAAGATGTTTCAAAAAAAGCTTTTGGAACAAAAATGCCTAGAACATCTTGGGCAGACATTAAAGATTACCTGTTTCCGTTACCGCCATTACAAGAACAACAAGACATAGCACGAATTATTTCAGTGATTGATGAAAAAATCTATAAACTTGAATTTCAAAAGTCGGATTTTGTTCAACTCAAAAAATCTCTCATGGAAAAACTCTTAACTGGTAAAGTGAGGGTAATATAATGTCTGCTTATATCAATTTTGATTATAATTTTATAGAAAGAACCCTTGCGGATATAAGAAGATATCAAGGTGAGTTTGAAGTTACCG
>QKEK01000242.1 GCA_003251775.1 Clostridia bacterium
GCTTAAAACACCAAGCATTTCGGGAACAGTTATTGTACGCATCACACTATAATCTTCACCTAATGGATTTTTAATAACTACAGTATTTCTAAAACAACTATCCTTCTTCAAGTTAAGCTTATCAAAGACCTTTGGGCTTGTAAATGTATAAGTATATATCTCGTAAAGTCCACAAGCAACCATAGTATCATTAATTATATCTTCAATAACCTGCTTATATGACTTCTTACCCTGAGTAGCCTCCTTTCCAGAAAGCAATGTAGGCTTAATATTATTATAGTCGTAAAACCTTGCCACCTCCTCAGCAAGGTCAGCCTCTCTTTCTACATCAGGTCTGAAGCTTGGTACGGTTAACATCATCCGTTCTTTATTCACATCAAACTCTAACGCTTCAAAGATACCTAGCATTTTTTCTGTTGTTATACTAGTCCCCAGAAAAGCATTGATTTTATCTGGTCTAAGCTCCAGTGTAATCGGTTTATGCTCAACTGGATAGCAGTCTACAATGCCCTTACAGACCTTACCTGCTCCTAAAGCCTCAATTAACTGAGCCGCCCTATCAATTGCACAAATTACAAATTACATTATTTACATCAAGTCCCTTTTCAAACCTACTTGATGCCTCACTTCTCATTCCAAGCTTTTGAGCTGTCTTTCTGACAGAGCTACCTGCAAAGTTTGCAGATTCTAACAGTATGGTAGTTGTGCTTTCAGATACCTCAGAATTAGCCCCCCCCATAACCCCTGCTACTGCTACTGGCTTATCAGCATCAGCTATTACTAGCATTTCTTTGTCTAAGCTTCTTTCCTTATCATCCAATGTCATTATCTTTTCATCGGCTCTTGATGTTCTCACAATTATCTTTTTTCCAGAAATCTTTTCCAAATCAAAGGCATGCATGGGCTGACCAAGCTCTAGCATTACGTAATTAGTAATGTCTACCAAGTTATTTATAGGTCTTACTCCCGCTGCCCGTAAGTGATTACGCATCCAAGCAGGTGAAGGCCCTATTTTAACATCCTTTATCACTCTTGCGGCATATCTTGAGCACAGCTCCGGGTTTTGTATTTCAACAGTTATATAATCTGCTGCATTGTCAGCTTCCTCCTTGACGAAGATATCAGCCTTTTTTAAAGGCTTATCAAAGGTAACCGCTGTCTCCCTAGCTAAACCAAGAATACTAAAGCAATCTGGTCTGTTTGAGGTTATTTCAAATTCTATAACAGTATCATTTAAGCCAAAATACTGTTTAGCATCAGAACCCAGCTCAGGCTCGCCAGTAAAAATATATACGCCATTCTCTGGTGCATCTGGCACATCGTCCTTAGATAATCCAAGCTCTTCTACAGAGCACATCATACCTTCGGATTCAACCCCTCTAAGCTTTCCCTTTTTTATTTTACCACTTGGAAGCTCTGCACCTACTACAGCTAAAGGTATGTAATCGCCCACATTCACATTCTGAGCCCCAGTTACAATCTGCAACACCCTATCACCAACATCTACCTTAGAAACTCTAAGCTTATCAGCGTCTGGATGCTTTTCCATACTTATTATTCTGCCAACTACAATACCAGTGATCCCTTCTCCCAAAACCTCAATAGCCTCAACCTTTGAACCCGAAAGTGTCAAAGCATCAGCGTACTCCTTTGGTGTAACATCTATATCTACGAAATTTTTCAACCAACTAATTGGTGCTTTCATTTATTTCACCTTCCCATCAAAATCTCAAATTTAGAATTGTTTCAGAAATCTTAAATCATTTTCAAATAGTAGTCTTAAATCATCAATATAGAACTTGCCCATAGTAACTCTTTCAACACCCAAGCCAAAAGCAAATCCACTATATACCTCTGAGTCAATACCACAAGCCTCAAGCACTTTTGGATGAACCATTCCAGCCCCTAGTATTTCTATCCAGCCCTCATTTTTACACACCCTACATCCCTTTCCTCCACAGGTCCAGCAGGAAATATCAACCTCTGCACTCGGCTCAGTAAATGGGAAATGGTGTGGCCTTAACCTGATTTTAGTATCCTCTCCAAATATGCTTTTTGCAAACAATTGTAGTGTTCCAACCAAGTCTCCCATGGTTACACCCCTATCTATAACCAGACCCTCGACCTGATGAAATATAGGAGAGTGGGTTGCATCAACAGCATCTGAGCGATATACCCTACCAGGACAAATGATTTTTATAGGTGGTTTTTTATTCTCCATTACCCTTATTTGTACTGGTGATGTTTGAGTTCTTAAAAGGATATTGTCCTTAATATAGAATGTATCCTGAACATCCCTTGCAGGGTGATCCTTTGGTATATTTAGTGCCTCAAAATTATAGTAATCCAGCTCAACATCTGGACCTTCTGCAATTTCATATCCTAGACCGATAAACACATCCTTTATCTGATTAAGCACCATGGAAAGCGGATGTCTCCTTCCCATCCCCTGTATTTTACCAGGCATAGTAACGTCTATAACCTCAGCTTTCAGCCTTGCTTCTCTTTCCTTATTAATTAACTCTGTCTTTGCCTGCTCTATTGAAGCCTCCAATAGATTTCTAACCTCATTAGCCAACTGACCTATTATGGGGCGTTCCTCTGCCGACAATCCTCCCATACCTCTTAATACCGAGGTCAATTCGCCTTTTTTACCCAGATAGTTTACTCTCAGGTCTTCAAGCTCTTTAAGCCCTGCAACAGCTGCTAGCTCTTGTTCTGCCTTTATTTTAATGCCATTTAGTTGCTCCTTCATTTTCTCATACCCCTTTCTATTGACGTAAATTATCTATTAAAAACTTCCTTTGCCAACTTTTCAAATGCAGGCAGTGAGTTCTTTATGGTATCCATTGAAATACAATAAGTCATTCTAAAATAACCTGGGCATCCAAAGCCTACCCCAGGAACAAGTAATAAATTATATTTTTGAGCTATTGAAACAAATTCAACATCATCCTCTACGGGCGATTTGGGAAATAAATAGAACGCACCCTCTGGCTTAATACACTCAAACCCTAATGAAGTGATATGGTTATATAGCACATCACGCCTTTCTTTATAGCTATTTACATCAACCCTTGAATACAAACCAGCCTCAACTAATCTTTGGGCAATAGCCGGAGCATTTACAAAACCCAATGTCCTATTGCAAAAAACTAATGCTGCCATTAACGTTTTATTGTCGTCAATTGCAGGATTAACTGCTATATACCCAATTCTCTCTCCTGGTAAAGCAAGCGACTTACTAAAGGAATCTACTACAATTGCGTTCTTAAAAATTCTCAAAACAGGAGGAACTATTACATCGTCATAAACAATACTTACATAGGGCTCATCTGAAAGAATATAAATCTGCGTACCATATTCCTTTTGTTTTCTTTCAAGTAAAGCTGACATTTCCTTAAGTATTTCCTCGCTGTAAACCACTCCAGTTGGATTGTTGGGAGAATTGATAATTAGAGCCTTGGTTTTAGGCGTAATATGCTTTTCCAGCTCATTTAAGTCAGGCTGAAAGGTCCCTTTGTCTGTATTAACAACAACTGGAACTCCTCCATGATTTTTAGCATAAAAAAGGTATTCTACAAAATAAGGTGCAAGCACGATAACCTCTTCGCCTGGATTTAAGAGAGATTTTAGTACTACATTTAACGCACCCGCTGCCCCACAGGTCATTATTATATTCTCTACAGGCATTTTCACACCCGTTTCCTTACTTATTTTTTCAGCTATTCTTTCCTTTGTTGAATTATAGCCTGCATTAGCCATGTATCTGTGCATGCCTCTTTGCTCGCTCTGTGCAACCTCCATTAAGGCCGCTTTGATTTCAGCTGGTGGCTCTGCATCTGGATTTCCTATACTAAAATCAAAGACGTTTTCTGCACCATATTGTGCTACAAGCTTAGTCCCCTCTTCAAACATTTTTCTTATCCATGACGATTTTTGAATACCTGCTACTATTTCGTTTGAAAACATGTTATCCCTCCAATTATCTTATACTTCTCTTAGCTTTGCAAAAAAACTGTTATTTACACAATAAAAAAACCTTTCCCCCCTTAAAAGGACGAAGGTTCTTCCGCGTTACCACCTTAATTTACTATGCTTATAAACATAGTACTCTTATTTAATCTTAACGTGATTTCTCCGTCTTCCCTTACACAAACACTCCTATAATATTTTATAAATACTCTATAAATATTCTTCTGGGAGAAGCTTCCGGGTGAACTTCAATATCCTACTATATAGGAATGCTCTCAGCCACCGACATTCCCTCTCTTTCTATAAAACAAATACTTACTCTTCCCGTTCATTGCCTTTTGTCTATTCATTATTCCATTTTTCTTATATCATACTCTATTAGTATAATATTCATTTATAATCTTTCTATTCACAATTATTAGAGTTTGATGATTTAGATAGTTCCATAAAAATAAGCAATTTTATGGCTTATTTATGCAAAAGTAATTTACCCATACTTTACATTAATAATATATTAGTGAAAATGTTTTGTCAAGGAAAAGTGACAAGCTTTTGCGTTGTTACATATTTATACATAACTATTCAAACCTAAACTTTTCTAAAAAAGCTTTTAAGCTTTATGTGAAGACTTGCTACATAAACCAATAAGTCTACAGCTTCTATATTGCAAATTGCCCTAAAAGGCAAGTGGTGTTCGTAAACTCCCTAATGGTCAGACA
>QKEK01000229.1 GCA_003251775.1 Clostridia bacterium
AAGCAGTGTTATAAATGTGAGAAGCTATGGGGCTGTTGGTGATGGAATAAATGACGATTCAATGGCAATTCAGAAAGCTCTTGATTCAGCCTGCAATGGTGGAGGGGAAATGCTTTTTCCACAAGGTGTATATAACATAAGTAGTGATATACATATAACAAATGGTAATGGTACGCTTAAAATTATAGGATATGGAGTAAGCTTTATTGGTAATGGCAGGGTTATTATCGACTCAGTTAGGAATGTTACAATAGCCGGGTTTAATGCTAAAAAAACAGTGTTTTGTATAAGAGGTATGTGGTGGAGTAGCTTTGTTGATGTAAATGCTATGCAGATAATAGTTGGTGATTTGAAAGGGACGCTTTTTTCAGACCTGTACTGGAATGATTTTAAAAACTGTGTTATATGCTTGATAAGAACAGAGGTCATTTTAATTCTAATAGCTTTAATAATTGTGCCTTCAGAAGCGATGCTAATCATGGATTTACTATGCAATATGATTATAATATTAAGATTATTGAGGCTAAGAATATGTTAATGCAGAACAGTATATTTTATGCCTGTGACTTGAGTTATGCTAATATTAACCCTTTATATATCGATCCTGAGAATACAAGGACTGATAATACTATCATATTTAATCAATGCTATTTTGATACGGGGTCTCCTGATATTGAGCAGAATATGATAATTACATTAAACGAGTGTCAAATAGCAGGTGATTATATAACTAACTCTAGTATACCAAAGGCTACAATTACGCAAATTTCAACTATAGAGCAGCAAAGGCTAAGTGGATGGTATCCAACCTCGGGCTATAATTATTTTAAAGATGGAAGCTTTATGGCTGGTAAGAATTATGGTGGAATTATCAGTGGAGCAGATACGAAAAAGACCTTCTATACAGAAGGAGGAATGTTTGGAGGGTATGTTAATATTAATCAGCCTCTGACAAAGGAAAATTATACATGGTTCAAGGCAGAGCGAATTGTAACAAGGGGCTATTATTCAAGTGGTTTTTATATCAGGAATGCTGATTTAGGTAAGAGGAATATTCGAGTACAGATTGGTTCTTCCCATTTTAATATAGAAATTGATAATAAGGAATGGAGATTTGTTACATTATGCGATAATCGGGTAATAGAAGCTGATGAAGAAATAATGATGACGATATATACTATTGATGATTCACCGTATAATGTAGACATATCGTCAGTGTTTGTAACTCTGGGAAGATTACCATGCTTATGCCCTGTGCCAGATTATAAAACATATATAGATAGCTTAATTAATAAATCCTAAGCTGTCCGTATCATAGTAGATACTAATAACCACTCATTTCCTCATAGATGAAATATCCAATTTCATAAGCATTGCCGTCTTGGTCCTTCCATTCCTTGAAAAATGAGATTGTTCCATAGCCTTCTCTAATATCTCTTTTTTCATAATAGCTATCGGACATGTCTTTATATAGTACGGTATATGTTTTTATGCCTTTTGCTTCTGAGATATTAACAATCTCAGATTTGATTTCTCTGCTTTCTCCGTTTTTGTCTAGTACATTTTGTGTCCAAGTATTGCCTGTCTCAAGAGGAAGCTTGATAAGCTCTAGCTTGTCAAATTCTGAGTCCATCATGGCTTGCTCTGTTTTAGTTTGTGTTAATGTACCATTTTCTATTATATATTTAAGATCTATATCAAAATGATTTTCAGGAAACCCACTTTCTCCATCTGACATATCTGCTACAGTGCCTGTAATTACATATGTTATTTTGTTGTTGCTTTTATCAATGGAGTCAAGCTTCATATCATGACCATATTCTGCAAAGCCATTGTATACCCATTTGAAGCCCTCTTTTTCTGGGAGCAGTAGCTCTAGCTCTTTGCTGGCAGTGTCCTGTGCCTTATTGTTATAGCTTGTACAGGCGTTTGTCATTATAAGTAAAGTAATTATACCTAGTAATACAAGTCTTTTTTTCATGCTAATCCTTCTTTCACTATTCCTAGTATTCTTATTGTATTTATTGTAAAAATAACAAGGCTCTTTAAGTTATCCTATAATTATGATAGCATCTACTATTATATATGGTTCATATTAGCTTATGCAATCTACTCCAAAATTATATATCTAAATATTTCAATTTGTCAACAATGCTGGTATTTGAAGCTTTTTGCGTTGTTATATATTTATGCAAAATTGTAGACGTTAAGGACGACAAAATATAGCCTTGAAAGAAATAGATGGATATAGAGGTAATAAATAATCCTTAAATATGCACTAATAGCTGTTTACAGCAATATATCATGTGGTATAAAATATTCAATGTAGTATTTTTTTTGTTATTTAAGGGGGCATACCTATGTTATCAAGTTTGAAGTTTATAAAAAGTAAAAAAAAGAATAAAGAAGTGAATTTAGTACAGGTAAAAAAGAACGAATATATAGCCGGCTTGTTGGAGAAAATAGGTTTTTCTTGGCTTAGAAGATTTAAAATAAGGCAGCGTTTGATAATATCATTTTTAGTGTTGTCAATTGTACCTTTAACTGTAGTGGGTTTCTTTTCATATAATGATACTAGCTTTTCTTTAGAAAAGAGTATGAGTGATTCTTCAGAAATTATTTATTCAGAAAATCGAACAAGAGCTTAATAGGTATCCTGAGCTGATACAGGAGCTATTGTTTAGGTCGAAGATTCAGGAAGATCTTTTAGTCTTCTCCAAAAAAACTGCGTATGAAAAAATGGATTTCAATCGTAATATTTCATCAACATTTGTTAGTTTATATAGCTTAAAGCCTGAGATACTTAATATGGAATTGATATCAGAGTATATTGATAGCACAATTAGGTATGGCTTTGTTAACACTGGCACTTTTGGTGAGGATTCGGCATATAGAAGGTATATTGCAAAAAGTGCTGAAACTAGTGCGTTAAAATCATGGTATAATCTTGAGGATGGTAATCTCTTATTGGATCTTATAAAGCAGCAAATTTAGGAATAATAGCTATTATTGTTGATAGTGATAGTTTATATGAACAATACAAGGATATAGACCTAGGCGAACAGGTTGAAACCTTTGTTATAAATAAGGATAATATGGTTTTAGCCTCAAATAAAAAAGAGAAGCTTCCTAAAGCATCAACATATATTGAAGCAGATTTTTCACAAAGAATTATAGCCGATTATCAAGAAAAAATGAATAGTAATGAGCAACAAAAATTCATTATGGAAACTGAGATAGATAATAAAAAGCATCTTGTTCTGTATAATCCTATAAGTACTAATAAGGATTGGTTCATAGTAACAACTATACCAATGTCTTTTATAAACTCTGCGGCAGTGCTAATAAGAAATAAAATATTGGTTATCGGGTCAGTGTGCTTAGGTATTGCTATAATCATTTCAATGCTTATATCCATAAGCATTTCTAATCCATTAAATCGATTAGTCCAATCAATGAGACAGGCAAAAAAAGGGGACTTAACTCACTTAGTGGGTGATAGCGGAAAGGATGAAATTTCAGAGGTTATTCATAACTTTACTGATATGATTACGAATTTTAAAACGCTTATCCAGCAGGTGGGTCAATCTGTTGCAAATGTTTTGTCTAGTGCAAGTCAACTTGCAACCTCTTCTCAGCAAAGCTTAAATACCTCCGAGCAAATATCGATTACCCTGCAGGAGGTTGCAAAGGGTGCTTCTGATCAGGCGATGGAGGTATCAAAGAGTGTTGATTATATGGACAATTTATCTAAAGGTATCTCTAAGGTTATTGATGACTTAGGAGATGTTACGCATATTATAACTGACACTAACTCATTAAGTAATCAGGCAAAAAAGAATGTTGGTATTTTAAATAACAAGGCAGATGAGACTAACAGTTCAACAGAAGAGATTATTACTGATATCAACAGTCTAAGTAATGATATGAAGGAAATAACGAAGATAGTAAAGCTTATTGTGGGTATTGCAGAGCAGACAAACCTATTATCCTTAAATGCTGCTATAGAAGCAGCTAGAGCTGGAGAAGCTGGAAGGGGATTTGCTGTGGTTGCGGAAGAAGTGAAAAAACTGGCAGAGCAGTCTAAAGACGCATCTATAATGATAGATAGTATAATAAAAAGTATAAATATAAAAACACAGGATACTGTAAGTAAGGCTAATCTTACAAGTAAAATACTTAAAGAGCAAATGTTGGCTGTTACAGAAACCGAGAATTCATTTAACACGATATCTGGTTCGATGTCAAACCTATCTTCTCATATGTCAGATATGCAAAAGTCAGTTGAGGTTATGCTTGGACTAAAGGAAAATGTGGTTTCCTCTATGGAAAATATTTCTTCAGTTTCGGAAGAAGCCGCAGCTACTTCTCAAGAGGTTTCAGCAAGTACTGAGGAGCAAATAGCTAGTGCAGAAATACTGACTAATTTATCAACAGATTTGAACGCTATGGCGAAAGAGCTGGAAACTGCTATTAGTATATTTAAAGTGGAGTAATCATAATTATACTTGATATCTAAGCGTCTTTAAAACTTCCGATTTGATGAGAATTTATTAAAGAGAAAGGGGGCTGTTTGTACAACCCCCTTTTGATAGATTATTTGAAACTATTGATTAATATTTTTTGCTTAATGGAAATATTAACCTTTTTTAGCCGAAGCGAGGATTAGTTATTAAAAACAACTATATTGTCAATAATGAAGGTGTTTGCAGATAGATTTGGTCTTTCCTCCCATAAGTAAATCTCGACCCTATCTATATTTGCTTGGTCTATACCACCATCTGCACCCCACCATCCATCTGCACCAGTGAAGCTACCTGCTTGAGGCCCTAAGTTATCAATGGTGATTGTTCTTGATGTATTAGCGTTAAGTGTAAAATAGTTTATTCTTGTGTTATTGCTTGTGTCTGTAATGTTAATTCTGATTTGTATATCCTGATTATTTGGATTAGTAAGGTATGCCTTGAAGGAGGCGTTATTTCCCCAATTAAATGGCTCAGCCTTATCAAACCTAACTCCAGAGTAGGTTGCATCTAATGTGCCTACATTAACTGAAATGGCTCTTGCTCCATCGGATACTCCTTGTGTTGTAAACTGCGTAGTTGCTTGATTATATGTTGATAACAGATCTAAGGATTCGTTTTGCTCAAAAGAAACCTTGAAAACCTCGTTTAAGCTAATTACCTCAATATTATCAATAACAAAGGTATTTGCAGTTAAGCCTGGTCTTTCTTCCCACAAGTATATCTCAAACCTGTCTATACTTGCTTGGTTTAAGCCGCTTTCAGCACCCCACCATCCATCTGCACCAGTAAAGCTGGCTGTTTGAGGTCCTAGGTTATTAATGGTGATTGTTCTGGAGGTATTTGCTACAATAGTAAAATAGTTTATTCTAGTGTTGTTATTTGTGTCTGTAATGTTTATTCTTATTTGAATATCCTGATTATTCGGATTTGTGAGGTATGCTTTAAATACAGCACCACTGCCCCAGTTTGAGGGCTGTTCACCTTCAAACCTTACTCCTGAATAGGTTGAGTTAAGTGTTCCGACATTTACTGAAAGTGCTCTTGAGCCATCTATTACTCCTTGTGTTGTGAATTGTGTAGTTGCTTCATTGTATGTACTCATAAAGGCAAGATTTTCACCTTGTTCAAATGAGATTTTACTCATATTTACTGGTGGGGGTGTAAAGCCAGTAACTGTTACTACACAGCTAGCATTTGCCGTAGGGTCTGCCTGTGAGGTTGCGGTTATGGTAGTTGTTCCATTGGCTACAGCAGTAACAAGACCGTTGCTATCAACAGTGGCAATAGAGGTGTTACTGGAAGACCAATTTACATTTTTATTAACAACACTGTCTGGCGTTACACTTGCATGAAACTGTAGTGTAGAGCTTACACTTGCGTCTATTTGTGCTGTGCTTTGATTGAGGGTTACTACTACCTGTTCATTTGGTACATTAACTACTGTTACGACACAGCTATCGTGAGCATTAGGGTCTGCCTGTGAGGTTGCGGTTATGGTAGCAGTTCCATTGGCTACAGCAGTAACAAGACCGTTGCTATCAACAGTGGCAATAGAGGTGTTACTGGAGGACCATGTTACGTTCTTATTAACAACACTATCTGGCGTTACACTAGCAGTTAATTGAAGTGTAGAGCTTACACTTGCGTCTATTTGTGCAGTGCTTTGGGGTATATTTACTACTACCTGCTCAGCATTCCCATATCTAATATTAAATAGCTGGCCATGTATTGCTTTTGCAGCTTCTACTAATGGTTCATATGGCTGGTCTGTTATGTCTACAAACCCAGCATTATAGTTTTCACCATCCCATGACCGTCCTGTGTTTGGTTGATCAACATACTGGAACCAGTGTGCTCCAACAAAGTAGGGACTAAGTAATAGGTCTGTTATATAATTCTGATACATAGTTCCTCTCTCTGCTTGAGAGTCTGCGGCTATAAGCCCAGGAGAGAACATTCTTTCATCGCCAGAGCCGAAATGGAATTCTCCGATAATACATGGCTTATCTAATTGGTCTTCGATAATCCAATCCTCAGTATTAATACTCTTTTTATAATTATTATAGCTGACTACGTCTACATATGGAGCACAAGCCTCCTGTATTTCGTCTGTACAGCCCCATTCAGCAAGTCGTGAGCCGAGGTTTAGCATATCTGGCATAAGTATGTTTAATTCCTCATCAACCACCTTATAGTACTCAGTAGCTATCATTTTTAGCATCATTGAAGCATCGGCTTCTAGACCTGCACTTAAGGTGCTAGTGGCAGGCAATACATAAGGTGCTTCCAGAGTGGACCATGAGGTAAACGTAGTTCCCCATGAGGTGTTCAAGGCACTTATGCTATTGCTGTATTTTTGCTTAAGCTTGGCTATTAATGCCCTTTTGGCATAGCTAGCTCCTGCATTTGCATCTTTTCTCAGTGCAGCTCTGACTATAGTATAATGGTCACCAATTACGCTTCCCCAACTGATTTCGTTGTTGATGTAAATACCAACACACCAAGGGTCGTTCTTTGCATTACTACCAGTA
>QKEK01000301.1 GCA_003251775.1 Clostridia bacterium
GGATAAAAAAATGATGAGTCTTTATATGTCATATAGCCTTGAGCAATGGCATGTGTAACAGAGTTATATGCCCAATGATTAGAAGGAACGTCTGAAATTGAAGTCACAGTTCCATCTGGATCTGTAGTGTTAATATTATTAATCCTACACAAAAGTACGGCTAAGGCTGCTCGATTCACTTCATTGCTAGGTCCAAATTGACCATTGCCGTATCCACTGACAATACCGTTATTAAACAAGTACATAATTCCATCATAATACCACGTGCTAGGGTAGACATCACTGAAAATTCCTTTCATATTCTCTCCAAGAGCAGCTCTATCTGTGGCTACTATCTGAATGGCGGCATCAAGAATGGTAGTAGCGGTTACCTGATCCCAACTAGCCCATCCTGTCCAGTTTAAGCTTCTTTCAGGAGGTAGTGAACCTAGGCGTGTACACCAAGCATTCCATATGTCTTTTTTGCCAGTATATTTTACAGGCTCCTCTTTGTTTTCAACAGCTATATAAGTAGTGACTTCTATCTCTGCACCTGCAAGCTCCTGTGAGGGGTCAATATCACGAGGGACACAACCACGAGTAAATAAGTACATTAGCTCATCGTAGCCGTATGCACCAGGTGTGAGGGCACTGTTCTCAAGAGCTTTTTTGCCGATACCACCTGCTTTGCCTAATGCACGATAGAACATAACTGAAAGCTCAGCGTTAGTGACATAGCCATCTGGAACAAATAATTCAGTCGATTTACCTGATACAATGCCTAGCTTGTAAAGGGTTGTCACCTTAGAGTCAGTACAATCTGTAAATGGGGAAGTGTTTGTATCTGTTTCATTTACTAATGCTACAAATCCGTACAAGCTAAAGATGATTTGAGCTAGCTGTAGTCTTGTAAGATTACTATCTGGGTCACCGTTTAAGTAAGTGGAGATTATTCCATTGTCATCTGGAAGCTTAAAGGTATTTGTCAGTAGGGCTTTAGTTGTACCAACTGTAACCATATCATCGCTTGCTGAGAAGGTACCATTTCCATAAACATCATTTAGTATACGTACGGCATCTTCAGCCCAAGGGAGGTCCACCGCATTAGCTTGAATTGGCAGTGTGGATAATATAAGCACCAATGTAATCAAAAGTGATAGAAATCTTTTTGTTTGTATTTTTTTGTTCATACTACTTTTCCTTTCATAACATAAATTTATTCAAATCAAGAAAAGACCGATAATATCCTTCACTATCAAAGTGAATATACTACAATCTACTTGATTTAAAGCTATAAATAAGACGTTTCATATAAATTTGCATAGACATTTCAATTATACATAAAGCGAGTAAAAAATGGTCAGCAAATTGCATACTTGTTCAAGAAATTGTTGAATTTTAGTACTAAAGCAGTAGTATTGTTACAATTTTATTAAATTTGTATAGGAGGCTTGAAAAGTGACAATAATCACTATTATTTAAAATTAAAAGATGATAAAATTGAAGAAAAAAAGAAATAAAAGATAAATTATGGGGATGTTTTAACTATACAAAAGTGATTGTCTAGTTAGGTTATGAGAGGTGCTAGTGATGGACAAAAACGAATCCTTAGATACAGGTAGCTTACTTAATGATATAAAAAATGCATCAGATATCAAGCATTATCTGCATCAATTCGAATCTGGTTTTATTAAAACAAGCATTGTGTCGTTTTTTGAGGAAATGATGAGTAAATATAAAGTAAGTAAGAGTGATATAATTCGTCGTGCCGATATTGACAGAGGCTATGGATATCAAATATTAAAAGGAACGCGTAATGCAGGAAGAGATAATTATTTGAGAATTGCTATTGGAATGGGATTAGATTTGCCTGATACACAGCTTCTATTAAATATCACAGAAACCAGCCCACTTTACGTAAAAATAAAGAGAGATGCAGCCATTATCTATTGTATTGAAAAGCATTTTACTTTGATAGAAACTCAAGAGATTCTTTATCAACTTAATTTAAAAATTTTAGCATAGATTACTCTATGTTCTCGTTGTTGTAATTTTATTGATATAGCTCTATTGCAGACATAAAAAAAATCCGAATTATCATAATAGTTCGGATTTTTCTTATGTAGTATGCACTATAAGCATTGCTTAACAAAATCAACAGGAAACATTGTACGTTCTGAGGTTTCCTCAACAGATAGACCTGTATTTAAAAAACGCTTTATAACGCTTTCCATACTTTCCGCAATTTCAATAATATGCATATCTGGGTCATATAATCTAATACTTCTTTGCCCCCAAGCATATTCTTTGATGTCATGTAAGAACTCTATACTGCTTATATTTTTTAACCGTAAATTCCAAACATCTAAGTCTGATACTTCAAAATATAATTGAAAACTATGTGCTTTTTGCAATATATCATTTTCACTTAATCCTATCAGCTTTGAATAATTCTGTTGTAGTGAAAACCCATCTTCAAAGGTAACATGTTCACCCATATCAAAAGCTATTTTTTGTTCAAGTACACTTACATAAAATACTTTTGATATATCTACATCTTTAACCGTCAAAAGAGCTCCTTTATACTTCATAAAACCACCTCCAACACTAGTATTTAATATTGCTTTATTTACTTAAAACTACCATTAGTGTATCATATAATGCGAGTATTTAATTGGAAAAATCGGACATGTTTTTTAGATACTGCCTAGGTGACACCCCACATATAGCTTTGAAGTCATTTATAAAATGAGATTGGTCATAATAACCTAACTGTTGTGATATTAAAGCACATCTACTTTTAGAATTTTTCATCTGCTCTATCGCATTATTTATTCTAACAATTCTTGAGAATAATTTTACGTTCATTCCGATATAATGACAAAAAAGTCTATTTAAATGCCTTTCGCTGTAATGCTCTGAAAGTGATAATTCTTTTATATGCAAAAAGCCATTGGTGTCATGTATTTTTCTTGTCAACCTTACTATGGTATTTGTTTGATAAGCATCCCCCATATGAGAAAGGAAAGTAGTATTAAGTCCATTTGCCAAATCATTAGCATCAATAGCTTGATCAATTGCATTGCAAAGTGAAGTATTTAGCGACTTATTGACAGTATCCAAATCAATTCTTGTATCAGCAATTTCTTTTTGATTGAAACTAGTAAATTGATACAGTCCACATGGATTAAATTCAACTAACAATAAAAATTTATAATTATTGGCTTCACTCCCAATTATATTTATTCTTGAGGAAGCCCCCCATAATTCACCCTTTATGCTTTTTCCGTCATATGCAAAAGATAGGGTTCCACTTGCATTAGGAATAAGCGTGTATTTTTCAGAAAGCATATTTTTCACAGGAAACAAAATACTATAATTTGATATATAGGGTTTTAGTATTTCATGAGGTAAAATATTAAAAACACCTATATCTTTAGCTATTGCTGAGACTGCTTCTCCGCCTTCTAGTGCCCTTTTGTAATATGCTTGGTCATACACTTTCCCCATCTGAAACACACCTTTCTTTATTGTGTAAACAACAAGGTTCTTAAGCTGTCCGCTATTTAATGATAGGATCCACAGCTTAGAGTTCTTATTATACTTTATTTTTTGTGTGTCTGTAAAATAGGGTTTATGTCAAATTTACATTGTCATAAATGAATATACAAAAACACTTCTAATGCTAAGTATGATTTTACAAAAATATGACGGCAACACAAGAGGCATATCTAAAAATAGCTTGTATTTCCTTTGCATCATGATGTATAATGTTATATGAAATATGTGTAAATATTCATTTGCAGGTATATGGAGGGTAATCGTGTCTACTAGCAAGCTTCAAAAAATGGTGAGTAGGATTAAGAAAATAATTGATGTTGAATTTGGGGTTACTGACAAGAGTGGTACAGTAATTGCTTGTTCAACTGACGATATGGAAGGACAGATGTTTACACCTTGCGTAGAGCTACTGCAATCCAATAAACGAGTTATAGTAGAAGAGGAGTACACCTGTAAGAGGGTAGAGGTTCAAAATAAAACTGAGTATGTTATGTTTGTAAAAATGGAGGACAAGTTAGCATTAAAATACTTGGATTTAATTTCTATAAACATAGAAAATATAAGACTACTATATGACGAAAGGTATGATAAGACAAACTTCATGAAGAGCATTATGATTGGAAACGTTATGTCTGGAGATATTCATATTCGTTCAAAGGATTTAGGAATAAAGTATGAAGCTAAAAGAGTTGTATACCTTATAAAGACTAATGTGTCCAATGATATTTATACATATAATATTGTCAAAAGCCTTTTCCCACAAGCAGGAAAGGATTTTGTAATTCTGTTAGACGATGAGAGAACTGTTCTTATTAAGGAATTTAAAAAAACAGACGATAAAGAAGAGGTTTATAAAAAAGCAAGAATTATAATTGACACTATAAATTCTGAATTAATGATAGCGGCTTCAGTAAGTGTAGGAACAATTGCAGAAACATTAGGAGACGTAGCAAAGTCTTATAAGGAGTCTCAAATAGCTATGGAGGTAGGGGAGATTTTTGAAACTGATAAGGTCATAATTGACTATAACAATTTGGGTATTGGAAGATTAATTTATCAGCTACCCGCTACCTTATGTCGCTTGTTTCTTAATGAGGTTTTTAAGGAAGGGACGTACGAAGCTATAGATTCAGAAGCTATGATGACAATACAAAAGTTTTTTGAAAACAATCTGAATGTAAGTGAAACATCAAGACAACTATTTATACATAGGAATACCTTGGTTTATCGTTTAGATAAGATTCAAAAAATGACAGGCATGGATTTAAGGGTATTTGATGACGCAATATACTTTAAGGTTGCCATGATGGTTAAAAAGTACTTAGAAAAATCTATGGCAAGAAATGATTTTTAGAACCAAGAAAACAACGCCTATGGAGGTCAATATAGAGTGATTGAGTTTAAAAATGTCAGTAAGCATTATGAAAATGGGACAATAGCCTTAAGGGATGCTACCTTCAAGGTTGAAAAGGGTGAATTTGTATTTATAATAGGTCCTAGCGGCTCAGGAAAGTCGACATTAGTGAAGGCGATGATGAAGGAAGAGAATGCAACTAATGGAGATATATATGTAAATGACTACAAGGTAACAGACCTAGACAGGAGGCAGATACCCTATCTTAGAAGAAGCTTTGGGGTTGTTTTTCAGGATTTCAGGCTGTTGCCTAATAAAACAGTGTATGATAATGTAGCTTTTGCTATGCAGATAGTAGAGGCTATGCCAAAGGAAATCAGAAGACAGGTACCTATGGCATTGGCATTGGTGGATCTAAGTAAAAAGGCAAAAGCGTATCCACATCAGCTATCGGGTGGAGAGCAACAACGTGTTGCAATGGCAAGAGCTATTGTTAATAGTCCTTGTTTACTTATAGCAGATGAGCCAACGGGAAATTTGGATCCTGATACATCTTTGGAGATAATGAAGCTCTTGGATGAAATAAACCAAAGGGGAACCACAGTAGTGGTAGCAACACATGAAAAGCATATTGTAGATAGCATGAAGAAACGCGTAATTGAGCTTGAAAAGGGCGTTATTATTAGAGATCAGAAGAAAGGATTTTACAAAAATGAAGCTTAGTACTTTCAGATTGATGTTAAAGGAAGGTATCATTAATATATACAAGAATAAATTGATGTCACTTGCTTCCATGACAATGGTGATTGCTTCTCTTATAATATTAGGACTCTTTTTGTTATTCGCCCTAAACCTAATCGTTAATATTGAAGAGATAAAAAAGCAGCCGGAGGTAACGATATATTGTGACCACGAGCTTGATGAAGAGGGCATTTTGAATATAGAGAGGGCTATTAAGGAGGACGAGAGGGTACGTGAATACACCGTAAAGACTAAGCAGGAAGCCTTTGAGTTTATGAAGGATATTCTTGAGGAAAACAAGGATGTTCTTGAAGGCTACAGTGAAGAAATCATGATGGTATCCTTTGAGGTTAGCTTGTATAACCCTGAAAACAGTCCTGCTTTTGTTGAGACAATGGAATCTATTGAGGGCATTTGGAGAATTAAGTATTCTCAGGAGGTTGTAGAATTTATAACAAGACTTGTTTACTGGGTGAATCTAATAAGTATTTTTATTGTTGCTATACTACTAGTAATTTCAGTATTCATTATATCAAATACCATTAAGCTTACAGTATTTGCAAGGCGTAAAGAGGTTGGTATAATGAAATATGTGGGGGCTACAGATTGGTTTATTCGTTGGCCCTTCATAATTGAGGGTATAGTTATAGGGATTTTGGGTTCAATAATATCATATATATTGACAAGCTATGGCTACAATGTATTAGAATCAGCAGTAAATTCGGGAGAATTTAAATCAAGCTTAATTTTTACTGGAATGGTGAAGCTGGATATAATTGGTTCGCAATTGTTTATTATATATGCTATAATAGGGACTATAATGGGTGCTGTTGGAAGTATTGTGTCTCTTCGCAAGCATCTGAAGGTATAAAAAGCTTGGGGACAAGCATATATGAAACAACCAAAAAACACGAGAAACACGAGAAACACGAGAAATTAGAGTAAATGTTTAATTTACGATAAATAGGGAAATATATAATAAAAAATCTGGAGGGTATGATGAACAAAAAGCTTGTTTGTGGTGTATTAGCTATAGTATGTGTAGTAGGCTCATGTTTTACTGTTTACGCTGATCAGATATCAACGTACAAGCAACAGAAGTCTGCGGTTAAAAGCAAAATAGATAACTATAAATATAAAGAGGCGGTTGAGAAGGAAAAGCTCAAGCAAAATAAACAGAAAAAGGAACAAATAACAAGTGAGATAAATGATAAGGTAGAGGCTAAGACGAAACTCATTAATGATATTACATCAGTTGAGGAAATGATATCTAGTTTGGATGTAGCTATAGACTTGGCTCAAAAGGATTATGATAATCAGCACGATGTACTTGAACAGAGAATAAGATCCTTATATGTTAGCTCAAAAACCTCTTATCTTGAGGTTCTGTTAAGCTCAAAGGGGATAGTGGATTTCTTTAATCGCGTAGAGGTGCTGAAGGTATTAGCTGATCAGGATCAAAAGATGATAGAGGAAATAAAGGTTGCAAAAACAGATATTGAGTACAAAAAAGAATTAAAGGAAAGAGAAAAGGAGCTATTAGTTGTTAAGAAAGATGAAACTGAACAATCAATAGGCACGTTGCTCGCTAGCAGGAGTGCCGTAGAAACAGAGATAAAAAAGAATCAAAGTAATATATATAGTTATGAAAAAGAACAGGACGAGCTATTAAAGGTGTCAGGAGAACTAACAAACCTGATAAAAAGTCTTGAGTCGACCAGTGAAAAGTATGTTGGTGGTAAGATGCTATGGCCAGTGCCGTCTTCCCATGTCGTTAGTAGTGCATATGGTAATAGACCCCATCCTATATCGGGAGTTTATAAAATGCATACCGGGGTTGATATAGGTGCTCCCTACAACGCATATATCGTGGCAGCTAATGGGGGAGTGGTAATATATGCTGGTTGGCAATCAGGGTATGGTAATACGGTAATAATTGACCACGGTGGAGGAACAACTACTCTATACGCACATATTATTTCTAGAGGAATTCTAGTAAAAAAGGGTGATCGTGTAAAAGCAGGACAAAATATAGCTAAGGTTGGAAGTACTGGCTATTCAACTGGCCCTCACCTACATTTCGAGGTTAGAGAGAATGGTGCTCATAAAAATCCAATAAATTATGTTAAGCCGTAGCTAAGTAGTTGTTTGTGCATCAGGAATGCAGGGGTTATATATCAAATATGATGTACTGGTGAGGACAAATACTCACACTACACACGAATTAATACAGAATAAAAGCACCATATAGCAAAATTACAAGCTTATGCGACGTTCCGAAAGGTACGTCGCTTAGTTTAGTTACGTAACAATGCAAAAAGCTTTTGATTTACTTGAATAGGAATCAAAAGGGATAATATTATTCATATAAGAATAATAATAATGTAGTGTATTGCAAGGAAGGGAAAGAAATTAAATATGGAAAGGTATCAAAATAAGAAAAGAACACTAATCATCATCGGAGTTGCTGTATTAATGGTTATAACCTCGGTTATATCGTATTACACAGGTGTTATACGAACTCATATTAAAATTGCTTCTGTACCTAAGTACTCCATTGAATTCAATCAAGAAGCAGTAGCTCCTGAGAATATAAAGAAATTTGAACAGGTTAAATACCTTATGATGAGCAAATACTATGAGCCTGTTGATGAAAATACACTAATAGAGGGTGCTATAGCTGGGATGGCTTATTCAGTAAAAGACAGGTATACCTCATACTACACAAAGGAGCAGATGCAACAGCTAATGGAGACCACACAAGGTAGTTATGTTGGAATAGGAGTATCTGTAGGCATGGATGAGAATAACCTTCTCACGGTATTAGAGGTATTTAAGGAATCACCAGCAAGGAATAGCGGAATAAAAAAGGGAGATAAGATTGTTAAGGTAGATGATGAGGATGTAACGCTAATAAACGATATAAGCCTTATAGTAGATAAGATTAAGGGTGTAGAGGATACTGTTGTTAAGCTTAAGGTATATAGACCAGCAGAAAAGAATTATCTGGATTTTAGCATACCACGAAAGAAGATAGAGGGGTACAATGTTGCTAGTGAAGTGCTTAATGATATTGGGTATATAAGACTCAGAATGTTTGACGACAATGTAGCTAGGGATTTTAAAGCCCACTTAAAACAATTAATGGATTCAGGTATAAAGGGTCTCATAATTGATCTTAGAGATAATCCAGGTGGGGATTATTATGAGGTAATAGAAATAGCAGATAGAATTGTACCTAAAGGCATTATTGTATATACAGAGGACAAAGACAAAAGACAGGACATTAAGCGTTCAGATAATGAAGAGCTTGAGCTGCCTCTTGCAGTATTGATTAATGAAAATAGTGCCAGTGCTTCAGAAATTTTGTCTGCTGCTGTAAAGGAGCATCATAAAGGAACCTTGATTGGAAAAACAACCTTTGGCAAGGGCTTGGTACAGCAGATAATACCATTAGAGGACGGTTCAGGCATAAAGCTTACTATAGCAAATTATTTTACTCCAGCACATAAATCTATACATGGTATTGGGGTTGAGCCAGATATCGAAATAGATATTGCTGAGGAGTATAAATATAGTGCCATTTATGAGATCCCTCAAGATAAAGATAGTCAACTGCAAAAGGCTATTGAGGTTTTGAAGCAACAAATTCAATAGGGATTTGTATATACTACTATGAGTTATAAGCAAAATAGGGCGTATATTATCCATATGTTTGGAAACAATACAAACAGGAAGATTTGCTATAATATGTTACAAAGGAGTATGTATGTATGGATAATGAATTAAAACAAAAAATGAAATATGAAATAGCTGAAGAGATGGGTCTTTTAGAGAAGGTAATGGAAAGTGGTTGGAAGTCTCTAAGTGCAAAGGAGACAGGAAAAATAGGAGGCATACTATCTAAAAGAAGTAGAGAGTATAAAAATAGAATCAGCTAATAGTATCGCCTGTAGGGGGAAAAATGTATAGGGATTTTGCATATATCTATGATAATCTGCTTTATGATATCAATGTAACGCAGTGGGTAGGATATATTGAGAGTATATTTGATAAGTACAATAAAAAACCTGAAATAATATTAGATTTAGCTTGTGGAACAGGGCGAATAACAACTGAACTAGCAAAAAAGGGTTATGATATGATTGGAATTGATCTTTCGTCTGAGATGCTTAATGTAGCAAAGGACAAGGCGACAGCCCATAGTTTGGATGTTTTGTATCTTAATCAGAACATGAGTGAATTTGAATTGTATGGTACAGTAGATGCTGTTATTTGTTTATTGGATAGCTTTAATTACCTAATAAATGAAGAGGATTTGTATAAGACATTGAATTTGATTAACAATTATTTAAATCCAGAGGGCATACTTATATTTGATATAAATAGTAAATACAAGCTTAGCAAGATATTAGGAAATAATGTGTTTTATGATGTTAGCGATCAGATTTCGTATATATGGGAGAATAAGTTTATAAACAGTAAAAATATATGTGAGATGGACCTGACATTCTTTCAAATGGATAAAGACGGTAAATACATCCGATACGACGAAATACATACAGAGAGAGCCTACTCTATTAATGAAATTGATAATGCTCTTAAATCAGCTAAGCTTAACGTCATTGGTAAGTTTAATGAATTTACGTTTGATATACCAGATGCAAAAAGTGAGAGAATTTTTTTTATTGCTGAAAAATAATAAAATATGACGTATATAGTGTAACATTTCTGCCTATAATTAGTAATATAAATTATATGGTAGGTGAGTTTGTATGAGAAGTCATAGAGATAGTAATACGATTGCTTCACATTTTCTAGCTGGATTAATTAATAGATCTAATAATATTAATTCATTAGTTAGCAAAGGGAATACAAGGGATGAGGTCTTAAATAGTGAGAGCGAAATTGAGAACAAAAGGCTGTTAGAAAGTCTTTATAATGCAAAGCTTGAATGGACAACTGCTCTTGATAATTTCCAATTAGCAGATAGTAAGGATATGGTAGACTACTATACATATAAGATTACAGCGTGTCAGATAAAGTACAACTATTTGCTAAAGCAGGCAAAGGAGAAGGGCTTAAATCTAAAACTAATAACCCAGACCTCTACAGCATAGTAATTAGTACATATATGATCTTTAATAATCAATAAAGCAGAGTCCTTATGTTGTCAAAGCTATTAGAGATAGCGGATAGCTTAAATTATTATTTGTATCTATATATTTTATAAAAACTAGTATAAGTTGTCTTTGTTATGTATATTTATTAAGTAGAGAGGGTAATTTTACCTAATTATTTAATCTCTATGGAGGATGAGTATATGATAATGTCTAATACAATGATAGTAGCACTTGCCGTAATTATAGGAGTTATAGTTATTCTTTTAGTAGGTAAAATATTTTTATTGCCACTCAAATGGGTTCTAAGATTAGTAGGAAACATTTTAATCGGTGGTATTATCATAGTTGTAATAAATGGAATAGGTCAATTTTTTAATTTTCAATTATCATTAAATCTATATTCAGCACTTATAGTAGGGTTGCTTGGTGTTCCAGGTGTAGCACTATTATTTGTTTTGAAATATATTTTGTGATTTTCTAAAACTGATACCACCCAAAATTGTAGATGATATGATAAAGTGAACAAAACCTAATAACCTTGTTATTATAACAACACAATCAAGGAGAAAAATTAATGCAATTTTGTATACAATGAACACAATATTATCGGCAAAACCCTTATAATTAGCCTAAAATCATTAAACAAGAGGTGTATAATTTCGCTTGACAAAAAAACCACAAACATTTATACTATAAACGGGTAATATGTTTAAATATTATTTAATATAAAAGCATATTGCGGTCTTGTATTTATACGCTATTTTGCGTTGCTTTGAATAAATATACGCAAATGTTGCCTAGATTGAGTATGGTTTGTATAAATATGTAACAACGCAAAAAGCTTATATAAACATTTGTGAGGAGGATTTTGTGCATGGGCAAAGTTGTTGAGATCAGATGGCATGGTCGTGGTGGTCAGGGTGCAAAAACAGCATCATTACTACTGGCTGATGCCGCATTTAACACTGGAAAATATATACAGGGCTTCCCTGAGTACGGTCCAGAAAGAATGGGTGCTCCTATCACAGCTTATAATAGAATAAGCGATGAAAGACTTTCCATTCATAGTAATATCTATCAGCCAGATTATGTTGTGGTTGTAGACGATACTCTTATTGAAGCAGTAGATGTAACAGCAGGTTTAAAAGAAAGTGGTGCAATTATTATTAACACTACAAAATCACCAGAAGAGGTAACACCTTTGTTAAAGGGTTACAAGGGTAAGGTTTGTACAATAGATGCAAAAACCATTTCGGTGGATTGCCTTGGTAAGTACTTCCCAAATACTCCTATGCTAGCAGCTATCGTTAAGGTAAGCGGTATAATGGATGCGAAGGAATTTGTTGCTGATATGGAAGAATCGTTTAAGCACAAATTTGCAAGTAAGCCAGAGGTTATAGATGGAAATATGAAAGCTATCGAAAGGTCGTTACTGGAGGTGAAGGGAATATGAGTAAAGAGCTCAAGACTGTAAGTCCAGATTTTAAATGGAATGAGAAAATAGATGGAGCAGGTCCAGGTGGTATGATTACCTCAGCAGGTAATTCTCATCTATTTAAAACAGGGGATTGGCGTTCAATGAAGCCAATCTGGAAAGAGGATGCTTGTAAGCAATGCCTTTTATGTCATCCTGTTTGCCCAGATTCCTCTATTCTTGTAGACTCAGAAACAGGAAAAATGACAGGGATAGATTATGAACACTGTAAGGGCTGTGGCATATGTGTAAAGCAGTGTAAGTTTAATGCAATAGATTTAGTAGAAGAAGGTAAGTAAGGAGGTAACAGTAAATGGCGATCAGAGAAAGATTAAGTGGTAACGAAGCTACAGCTGTGGCAATGAAACAGATTAATCCTGGCGTAGTTGCAGCTTTCCCAATAACTCCATCAACAGAAGTGCCTCAGTATTTCTCATCTTTTGTGGCTGATGGTGTGGTTGATACGGAATTCGTAGCAGTAGAATCTGAGCATAGTGCTATGTCAGCTTGTATAGGTGCTCAGGCTGCTGGTGTAAGAGCAATGACAGCTACTTCAGCAAACGGCTTGGCTCTTATGTGGGAGCTCTTATATATAGCTTCAGGCTCAAGACTACCAATAGTAATGGCATGTATAAACAGAGCTTTGTCAGGCCCTATTAATATACATAATGACCATAGTGATTCTATGGGAGCAAGAGATTCTGGATGGATTCAGATTTATTCTGAGACTAATCAGGAGGCATATGACAATATGCTTATGGCACATAGAATAGCAGAGCATAAGGATGTTTTACTTCCTGTAATGGTTTGTCAGGATGGATTTATCACATCACACGCTATTGAAAACATAGAATTAGTTGAAGATGATAAGGTAAAGGCTTTTGTTGGTGAGTATAACCCAGAGTTTTACCTATTAAATAAGGAAAATCCAATAGCAGTAGGACCTTTGGATTTACAGGCACACTACTTTGAGCATCAACGTCAGCAAGCAGAGGCTATGAAAAATGCTAAAAAGGTTATTCTTGAAGTATCTGATGAGTTTGAAAAAATGACAGGCAGAAAATACGGTTTATTTGAAGAGTACAATACCAAAGATGCTGATGTTTGCGTAGTTGTTCTAAACTCTACAGCTGGTACTGCTAAATACGTGGTAGATCAGTTAAATGAGCAAGGCAAAAAGGTAGGTATTATTAAGCCAAGAGTGTACAGACCTTTCCCAGTAGATGAAATAGTTGATGCACTTGCTAAATTCAAAGCAATAGCAATAATGGATAAGACAGATAGCTTCAATGCGGCTGGTGGTCCATTGTTCTCAGATATTACTAGTGCTATGTACGCTAAGGGTGTATTTGGTCCAAAGGTAATTAATTTTACTTATGGTTTAGGTGGTAGAGACGTTAAGGCTGAAGATGTTGAGGCTGTATGTAACGAAGTATTAAAGGTAGCTGAAACTGAAAAGGTTGAAAGCGTTTATAACTATATTGGAGTAAGAGAATAAGGAGGTGCGACAAATGGCATATAATTTTAAAGAGGCAGTAAAAAAACCCGAAAGATTAGCGGGCGGACACAGAATGTGTGCAGGCTGTGGCGCACCTATAGTTGCAAGACAGGTACTCAGAGCTTTAAAGCCTGAAGACCATGCTGTAATAGGTGGTGCAACTGGATGTATGGAGGTTTCTACTTTCCTGTATCCTTACACATCATGGAAGGACTCATTTATCCACAATGCATTTGAAAACGTAGGAGCTACAGTGTCAGGTGCTGAAGCTGCTTATAAGGTTTTGAAGAAGCAAGGCAAAATGGAATATGATACAAAGTTTATCGCCTTTGGTGGTGACGGTGGTACTTACGATATCGGGCTACAATCTCTTTCTGGTGCAATGGAAAGAGGACACGATATGGTGTATGTTTGCTATGATAATGGTGCATATATGAATACTGGTATTCAACGTTCATCTGGTACACCAAAATATGCTGATACTACAACCTCTCCTGCTGGCAAGGTTGTTCCTGGTAAGCAACAATGGAGAAAGGATTTGACGGAGGTTGTAGCAAATCACTTTATTCCTTATGTAGCACAAACAGCTCCTATGGGAAATATGAAGGATTTGTACGAAAAAGCTGAGAAGGCTATTTACACTCCTGGTCCTGCATTTATGAATGTTTTAGCAGCATGTCCAAGGGGCTGGAGATATGACACACCAGATCTTATGGAGATTACTAAGCTAGCAGTTGACTCATGCTACTGGCCTTTGTATGAGGTTATTAATGGTAGAGAGTACAATATAACCTACATGCCAAAGAATAAGATTCCTGTAGCAGATTTCTTGAAGGCACAAGGAAGATTCAAGCATGTATTTAAGAAGGGCAATGAGTACATGATAGAAGAAATTCAGAAGGAAGTAGATAGCAGATGGGAAAACCTTCTTAAGTTAGCTGGTCAGGCTTAATTCTGTCAGTAGTACAATTACTGTAGATATAATTATGTATAGTAAAAGGTTTTAAAAACACATAATCTAAAAGTATTATTAAAGCAAAGTGCTGGTTTGGGTTAATATCCAAAGCCAGCACTTTTTAGGTTTCTCAGAATGGGTAATAATCCACCTGAGTTTAATAGAGTATTAAAAGAGTTTTTACTCTTAGATTAAAGGGTATTAATATAAGCTATATAAGAACCTATAGTTAGCACTATAGCTGAAGCCAGACCGCCTAGTGCAGCACATACTAGCGACTTTTTAAAATCTAATCCTAGGAATGAGGCAACGGCACTTCCTGTCCAGATACCTGTTGTAGGCAGGGGAATTGCAATGAAGGCAATCAGTCCGATCTCCTTATACTTTTCTAGCCTAGGTGTATTTTTACGTATTTTATGATCAATTAGATTAATTAATGGCCTGAATACTCTAAATTTCTTAAGCCATTCGTAAATAACGTCGAAGAGTAGAAGAATAAAGGGAGCTGGTAGTAGACTTCCTAGGTAAGCTGTTATAAAGACAACAGCGGGGTGTACTCCCACAAATATGCCAATAGGGATTGAACCTCTTTGTTCTACTACTGGTATTGCCGATATTAATATAATCGCCAAAATTTTTAAAAAGGGAGAAAGCTCAGCTATATAATCCTGGATTACGTTCAAGTCCATTATTTTCACCTCGATATGCTAGTATTTTGCTCTAAACACATATAAGAATATAACATATAATTATTACTAGTGCAATGAAATTATCTTTTTTAGCCTTACCATAGTTTTACAGATATTTTTTTAAATTTAGCTATTGCTAAAAGTAGATTTATTAAGTATAATGTAAATGTTGCTCTTTTAGTTGTTATAACAACAAGGCTTTTGAGCAATAGTATGATAATTAACATGATAAAGTTTGGTTGTGCTAGATGGGGAGGTAG
>QKEK01000284.1 GCA_003251775.1 Clostridia bacterium
GCTTATTACTCTGGATTCTATCGTTAACACATATACAGAATTAGATGGCGTAAATAAGGTGCAGTTTTTGATTGAGGGAGAAAAGAGAGCTATTTTCCTAAACTCAGTATTTGATAAGCCGTTTGTTAGGAACGAGAGCTCAATTATTAATAAGTAGGACATAGGTTTGAAAGAAAATGACATGGATGCAATAGTGTGGATGGAGAATGTAAAGACAAAACATTTTTTTAACTAGGATTTGTGCCCGAAGAAAGGAATGGAAAAAATAATGATGATGTGTTCTATATGCAAAAAGAATGTTGCAATAGTTTATATATCCAAAATTGTTGAGGGCAAGCAGGAGCCCTTGGGTTTATGTATGAGCTGTGCTCAAAAACAGGGTATAGCACCGATTAACCAATTAATAGAGCAAACTGGGATGTCTCAGGATGATTTAGAGAATCTAAATAGTCAAATGATGTCACTTTTTGATGGCACAGAATTGCCAACTGAAAGTATTGAGGGGGCAGAAGGAGAAAATGTTAATCCTTTGATGAATCTGTTTAATAGTGCTTTTGCAGGAATGAAGAATAATGATAGCCATGAAAGTCATATAGAAGAAAATGATGGCACAGAAAATGAAAAAAAAGCGAAGGTAAAAACAAAGATTATCAATCAGAAAAAGAAGAAAAAATACTTAGATATGTATGGAATTAACCTTACTGATAAGGCGAAAAATGGTCTCGTTGACCGAATAATAGGGAGACACAGAGAAATTGACAGGGTGGTACAGATACTTAATCGTAGAGCTAAAAACAATCCATGTCTTATTGGTGAGCCTGGTGTAGGAAAAACAGCCATTGCTGAAGGATTGGCTGTGAGGATTATTGAGCATCAGGTTCCAGCAAAGCTTTTCAATACTGAGGTATACTTGCTGGATTTAACAGCTGTTGTTGCTGGTACGCAATTCAGGGGACAGTTTGAAGGCAGAATGAGGTCTATCATTAAAGAGGCACAGGAATTTGGTAATGTGATTTTAGTAATTGACGAGGTTCATAACATTATGGGTGCTGGTGAAGCAGAGGGTGGTGCTATGAATGCCGCTAATATTTTAAAGCCAGCACTTGCAAGAGGTGAGATACAGGTTATTGGTGCAACAACTCTAAATGAGTATAGAAAGCATATTGAAAAGGATTCAGCTTTGGAACGTAGATTTCAGCCTGTTATTGTTGATGAGCCTTCTATTGATGAGTCAATAGAAATAATAAAGGGTATAAAGGATTATTATGAGACTTATCATATGGTGAGAATAAGTGATGAAGTCATAGAAACAGCGGTAAGGCTTTCAGAGAGATATATTACAGATAGATTTCTTCCTGATAAGGCTATTGATGTAATAGATGAAGCAGGCTCAAGAGCTAATTTAAAGAATCTAGGGCTTGTGGAGTTGGAGGCATTGAGGAGTGACTTATTGCAGGTACAAGAAGAAAAGGAAGAGGCTGCTGCACATGATGATTATCAAATAGCTGCTGATTGCAAGGTAAAAGAGATTAAGCTATTAGAAAATATAAGGAAAATTGAAGAGCAATGTTCAAATGTAGAGATTACAACGGAAGATATTGCATATGTCATCGAGGCATGGACCAAGATACCTGTACAGAGTATTAGTGAGCTTGAGGCAGAAAAGCTGTTAAAGCTTGAGGAAAGACTGCATACAAGAGTAATTGGTCAGAATGAGGCAGTAGTTAGCCTTTCTAAGACCATTAGGAGAAACCGCTCTGGATTTAAGAAAAAGAAAAAGCCCTCCTCGTTTATATTTGTAGGACCAACAGGTGTAGGTAAAACTGAGTTGGCAAGAGCATTGGCAATTGAATTATTTCAAAATGAGGAAGCCATGATTAGAGTAGATATGTCAGAGTACATGGAGAAGCATACAGTATCCAAATTGATTGGTGCTCCTCCTGGATATGTAGGGTATGACCAAGGTGGACAATTAACTGAAAAGGTTAGGAGAAAGCCTTATTCTGTGATTTTACTAGATGAGATTGAAAAGGCTCATCCAGACGTGTTTAATATGTTGCTGCAAATATTAGAGGATGGAAGGTTAACCGACAGCCAAGGTAGAACCGTCAATTTTGAGAATACAGTGCTAATTATGACCTCAAATGCAGGGACAAATATCAAGTCAAATGGAATTGGCTTTGGTAATGAGGGACATGTAGCATTAAAAAGTAAGGTTAATGAAGCAGTTAAGCAGATATTCAGACCTGAGTTTCTAAATAGGGTTGATGAGGTTGTTGTGTTTGAAAAGCTAACTAAGGATGAATTAAAGCAAATTATTGATTTGATGCTTAGTGAGGTAACTGATGAGGTTAAGGCAAAGGGCATGACAATTAGCTATGAAGAGGCGGTAAAGGATATTATACTTAAAGAAGGCTATGACGAAAAATATGGGGCAAGACCGCTAAGGAGAACTATACAGAAGCTAATAGAGGATAGATTGTCAGAGCTATACTTAAAGGGACAGCTAAATCAGGGAGGTCATATTGTAGTGTCAGAGGATAATGGGAAGGTTGTTATAAGTCATTAAGCAGGTTAATGGGGCTGTTACAATTACTATTGAAAAATAGCTGTGACAGTTCCTTTTTTGCCCTAAAAATATGTTGTTTGTGTCAGCAAATCATTTGGTATCATTTACTAAAACTGTAACTATTCAGACCTCAAATTTTCTAATAAAACTTTTAAACGCTTATGTGAAGCCTTGCTACATAAACCAATAAGTCTACAGCTTCTAAATTGAAAATTGCCCTAAAAAGCAAGTGGTGTTCGTAAACTCCCTAAAGGTCAGACATACGAACCACACTAAGCCTTTTAGGGCAATTTTCAACTAGAAGCTGTACAACTCAGTAAAACTATAAAGATTATTGTCTGAATAGTTACCTAAAACTATTCTAATTTAGTTCAAAAAACTCAGAAAATGTTGAATACATAAGAATATTCTGGTAATATGGATAAGAGACAAGTTATATGCTGTAATTATTAGCATGAATTGTTTCTAAGCGGCTAAACTCCCTAGAATAATAATAAAAAAAGAATAAGGAGATGTTAAGATGAGTGCAAATGATTCAAATATTTCTAATCTACGGTATGGCTATGACATGGTTGTGGCGATAACTCAGGCATCAATAAATGCAACAATGGAACAATGGCTTTCCAATTATGCAGGTCCACCAGTTATTTTAGCGTATGTGTATAACCCAAATCCACAACCTGGTGAAAGCAATACAAAAAGTGTAGACTTTGAACAACTAAAGCAAGATTTAGGATTTGATCCCTTTACAATCCCAAACAATACACCGTCTACAGATCCCCGAATTCAAAAATTAGTAGAAAAGCAATTTATGTACGCATTTCAGACAAAAATAGGAATACCTGATTTCCCAAATTATACAATACCTCCAATTGTCCAGTTTAACCACGATGGCTCTAATGTAACATACAATATGTTGTTTGGAACATTTCAAATCATATCCATTAATTTTGCTCCCTATGGCGGACAAACATGGACTAATCTGTCTCAGGAACAAAACGGAAGCCCTTGGAGTTTTACTTTTAATGTAGATTTAAATATACAAAGCAATAACATCAACAACTATTTTCATAATTTGCCTCCCGAAATACAACAACAAATAAAAAATCTTGGTGAAGACATGTTCAGTGTACAACAATTATTTCTTGATTTTAATATTATTAATTCTGTAAGCTTAAACGGAGTGGACCAAAATAGTCAGACCTATCAGCTTTTATATGGAATATTTTTAGTAAACTATTTACCTTATCTGAGGCAAAATGAGGCGATAGTGCTGGGGTATGGTGTTGTAGCTAAAAATCCGTTTCCTGAACAAGTATCTCTAATTCCTACAGACCTTAATTTCGAAATATGTCCTTACATAGACACCAATGGAAATCCAACGTCCGACTATGATGAATATACCCTAAACTATCTTATTATGTCAAAAGGAAATCCTTTGCCATCTCCAGTGCAGTTTGCATGGAATTGGGTGGATAAAGACCAAATAGCGTTATATTCTGGTGTTATGTCAGTTAATAGAAATATTTTCATAACATTTTTACAAAATTTATTTTCTGAAACGTTGCAAAATATTGCATATCAGCCACAAGCACACTTCAGTACAGATTGGTTTAAGGTAAATTTTTCATGGGGCTGTATTCCTGACACAACGCCACAGGCATATAATGTGGTGCAGGATGGAGACCATGTACTAACCTATACATATAATAAGAGTTCGTCGGATTCTGATCATAATGCTGTAGTATGGGGAAACATAACCTTTAATTATACTGCACAATCAGATGTATACCTACAAGGAACTACCATCATGGTAAATACAACCTTAACAGTAAATATGCATTTGAATATAGAAGGTGGCACATGCGATGGGAATTTTGCAAAGTTGAATTCTAATACTGTGTATACTATGGGAGTGGATGATACGGGAAAAATTACCATTTCAAAGTCAGCTCCTATCATTAATGACCAATCGGATCCTGTAGAACCTGATTGGTGGCAAAAATTTATTACACTAGGTCAGATGAATGGTGTAGTAAGCGATATGAAAACTTCAGTAAGCAGTTGGATAAATAGTTTTTTACAAGACGACACAGATGCTATTGAGAATACAATGAACGGGTCTAGCGGATGGTTGTTCCCAGGCGGAAAAACCTTTACCTTTGCAAATGTTGCTTTCTCGGAGTATCAAGATTTAGTTGCAAATATTCAATATGTAGACCCAAGCTGAACACAAAGGAGGATATAAATTATGGCAAATGGCAATCAAATTACATACTCAACAGAGTTAATGGTGAATTTTAAACAGGCAGAGGTAATTTCACCACAGAAGAAGTTTCAGGCACTACAAACTAATGATGGGTATTCTTTGCTTTTTTCTATAGGAGACGATGAGATACTATATCTAACAGAACAAACACAAGGTAGCTCAACAGGTTGGGAACAATTAGATTTGAGTAGCCAATTATCCACTAACTATAACGGTGCTAAAATAACAGCCAAAACATTTGCTGTGGCTCAAAATGTAAGCACCAATAAAATTGATATGGCACTTGCTATAACTGTGGATTCAGTAGACTATCTATATCTTTCCTTAAACAATGATTCTACCAATAACTCTATTACGAGCTCAACCATTTCATGGACTCTTATACCCTATGATGACCCTGCTCATACAGGGATAACATTGGATATTAAGAATATCTATATCGCAGAAACAAGATGCCAAGAATACATAGTTGTGGATATATCAAAAGAATCCTTTGCGGAGCCAACAAACTTTTTGCAACGTTACTACATTGATATGGCAAAAACCAATCAAACATACTGGAATCCTATGGACATAGGTGGAGATTTAGATCCAAACGTCGCAAGCTGTTTGGGGCGAAAAGCGAATGAAAGAGTAGATGGTATATACACACTTGGCTCTATTAACGGAGAATCTGAGCTTTTATATGCTCAATTGTACAATCCATTTATTCGCCAAGCTCCTCCCATTATTACAAGGCTACAAATTCCTCAGGGAGCTTCATCACTAGTAGCTATAGACAATGGAAATCAGTACACAGATTTATTTGTTGCTGCCCAAAATTCCCTTATATATTTTCCGGCAGATCAACAGCACAATGATGCAACTGGCATAGAGATTCTCAACAATGCATTGTTTGACGGTGTATCAAAGCTATATGCCTATTCAACTGATGATGTCTATACGGTATGGGGACTAAACAGAGCCAACCAAATATTTTATACATCTTGTTTGAAGGTCAATGCAACAAATCCTAACGGATGGAGCTACCCAGTTCCTATATTAACAGGGGTAGATCAAGTATCCCCATATATTAACTGTGTCAATCAAGGTCATACATTCTTTGCAGTAGCCGAAAATGAGTTAATTAGAGCGGAGAAATCTACCCAAACAAGCATCTGGAGCTTTCAAAATATGTTAATCAAAGCACCTGTTAATACCAAGGCTTTACAGTATAGTTCCTATACAACCAATATACAGCTAACAGATGAGAACGACCAACTCATGGCAAATACGACACTTTACATCAGTGCCAACACAACCATACCTGTTTATATCAATCACCTATATTACGTTTTAAATGAAACCCCCCTCCCCATAGCAACTGATAAAGTGGGTAGTATCAACATTGTACAAGGTGTACAGGATATAGTAGGTGGACAACTTGTAATCACTGATAACTGTGGAGCAACGGTTTCTATCAATCCTATGGACAAAGCTTTTAATAAGATAACATCCTTAGATTCATCAGATAAGCTGAGAAATGCAAAAATTACTAGCCCCAATGGAACCCAAACACCACTAATAGACCCAAATACTTCAGAAAATGATTTGCAACAAGTAGCAAATGCCAACACAAGTCTATCAAAAGCATATTCAAGTGTTAATAAAAGCTCTCTATATACCCCCACGACAGCAATGCTAGCAACTAGACCTCTTCAGTCTAGTGATATTGGGAGTGCAATTGAAGCGGATATAGGAGATATGTTTCAGTGGTTGGAATCAGGAATAGACCATGCATTTCAACTGATAGAAGATACAGCTACAGGGGTTTGGAATTTTGTAGTTACTATAGGAGATGCGGTTTACCAAGGTGTATTAGATTGTGTAGAGAAAGTGGTTGGCGTGGTTAAATGGATTTATAATGTCATTAAAACAGCGATTGAGGATTTGATTCTTTTCCTCGAATTCCTGTTTGAATGGAAAGACATTACAAGAACAAAAGAGGTTATTGCAAATTTTGTAAAGCTGTATGTTCAGAATGATATAGCCCAAATAGGGGTTATAAAGGAGAAACTGGATGGGGAAATGCAACAGCTTATAACTACTATTGATAGCTGACTGGTCAGGACTTGGTTCTGCAGCAACTGCACCTTTAAATAAAAGTTCTAATCCGTCAATAGGTCAAGGTGCACCCCATAATCTGCTTTCTTCGCATTTTCAAAATAATTCAGGCAACATTACTCAGCTTAATCCACCAGTTACACCAAATCCTAGTCAAACCCCAATTGACACTCTCTTTCAATCATTAAAAAATGAAGGTGTCATTCTCAAGGGGTTTATACAACAGATGCAGCAGCTATCGCAGGAATATAAGCAAATGAGCCTTGAAGACATATTAAAACAGGTGATTGGAATTATAGCAGATGGTGTACTAAAAAGTGGACAAAATGTTATGGATACATTGTTTGATATTTTTGAGGAAATAGCTAATACAGTCTTACAGATTTTTGATACACCTGTCTATGTCCCTGTTATTAGTGACATATTAGAGTTCTTTGGTGTTCCAAGCATATCCTTTCTTGATCTGTTCTGTTGGATTGCTGCTGTTCCTCTAACCATTGGGTATAAATTGGCACATAATAGTACTGCCCCCTTTCAAGATGATGCTTACTCAGCTTATATAATCAATGCCACTAGTTTTGATGATTTGGTAACAGCCTTCAGTGGAAATAATAGCAATAATAAGGCACAAGAGCTATACTTGCGAGGGAATGCAATGGTAGGAGAGACAGGAGCAAGTGGCATAATTAATATGTCAGACGGTGTAAAAAGTGCAGTTCATGTCATAGGTCATGGTACTTCTGGCTTTTTCACATTGATGTCGTGTTTTGTTACCTCATTTGAAGCCGCAGAGGATAATGGAGATAATGAATTTGCCATTCCATCTGCAGTACTGGGGGTTTTGGCAGCTGCTACCAGCGGCATTGCTTCCATCCTAGTACCCAAAGACCCAATTGAAAATCCTATTTTTAACTGGGTAAATAGATGTACCGCAGGTCTTGCAATCCTAGCTCAAATCATTTTTAGCGGACCAGCACAGGAGGAGTTTGCAGCTAAGGAGGGGGTTATGAATATGCTTAAAGTAGGCGATGGCAGAGCCACTGGAGGGGTTGTAGACAGCGTATTAGTCATACCAGCCTTAATTTGCACATGCTGGCATTTTTATGAGTTGTCTCAGATATCTTCAAATGCAACCAAAACTACTGCTATCCTTGATGAAATAAGTAAATTGACTTCATATATAAGCAGGATAAGCTATGCGGTTGCTGTCAATGCAAAAGATCCCGACACAAAAGCTGTTTCTATTGGAATCATGATAGGGGCAAATGTTGCAACTACTGGTTTGCAAACAGCAGAAGCCATAGAAGGTGCTTAATGATATAGAGTAATACACTCATCATAAAATCAGGTTAGCTTCTTGGTGAACCGTTGTCGAATGAAACGCTAAATAAATCACTGTAGGGTATTGAGGAGTCAGGTAAGCTGACCTTGTTAATTATTTGAATAGCTTCTGATAGTGCTTGTTCGAACAGCTCAGGCACTGTCAGTTTGTATTTTCGTTCTGGATACCATAAATTGTTCCACGTATGTCCCTCTAAGTTTAAATAATCCTCTGAACAGCTTCTTCTTTTTATATGAGAGCTAAATGCCTCTGGCTTTTTTAGCAAAAATTCTACAGCTCTAATAATGAAATCAGTAATGAGCTTATTGCGACTGTAAAGAATTTTATTAATAAGCATGGTATCATTAAAGCAAGCTAATATTTCCTTTTCACATATTTCAGTATTATAAACTGCTTTTAATATCTTTTTATAAGCAGTAGCAATGGTCTCCTTTGTGTTTTTTGCAATTTTATAATGCTCTTTTAGATTAAAATGCGTAATAGTCTGTTTTAAAAAAAGCCTGTAAAGCTGTGTGTCAATACAACTTTCTATTTTTGCATGAATAACACTATCTGGTATTGAAGGCTGCTTTTTCTTATTATTTTCCTGATGAAAATAAACATATGGATGTATGCTTTTATCGAGACAATAATGACAAATGAAACCATAGAAATACGCCTTTAAAGCAGCTCTCTGCTCATTCTGTTTATTATTTTCCATTTCTTGAAGAATTTCCACAAAAGCCTTGAATAGCTCTGGGGTCTTTTTAGAGTGCATTATATTACCTAATTTAGGAAGAGGGCTATTTCCAGTAATGGCTTTCCTAAAAAAGAGTAAATCAGGTCCCTGTAAGCCCCAATTAAATGCTGAAATATTGGCTTCTATGATGCTTGCTTTATCGGTATCTATTTTAGATATCATACGCTCGCCTAATAAAAAATGCGTAGTAAAATCAGCCATCTTTATTTCCCCCAGTGTTAACAACTATTTTACAATAAATATATGTAAAAACATATATATTTATTATATTATGATATATAATTATATCGTAGCACATCATAAGCTTCAAGAGGATTTGGTTGTTGAGTATATAGTGTTGTTGTATATTTATACGTCATTTTGAGTTATTCTTACGAAATAAGCTTGGTTGCTACAAATAAATCAGTTTTTGGGGGGCATTATGTTAAAAAGATTTGGATTTACTAAATCAGAGATTAGCTGGTCTTTGTATGATGTGGGTAATTCAGCTTTTATTCTTTTGCTAACAGCAGTTATTCCTATATATGTTAAATCGGTAGGTAGAATGGCTGAATTATCGGATATTCAGACAACAGCTCATTGGGGCTTTGTACAGTCGGCTGCAACCTTTTTTATCGCACTTTTAGCTCCGTTAATGGGAGCTATGGCTGACTTCATGGGTAAGAAAAAGAAGTTTTTTAGCTTCTTTGTTGGAATTAGTCTATTATCTGTTATTTCAATGGCTATAACGGACAATTACTATGTTCTATTAGCGGTCAATTTATTTGCTGCAATTGGCTATGCAGGAGCAAACAATTTTTATGATGCTTTTTTAATAGATGTTTCTTCTAATGAACGAATGGATTTAGTTTCCTCATTTGGGTTTGCGATTGGGTATATAGGAAGCTGTATTCCATTTGTGTTAAGTATATTTTTGATATTAGTAAAGCCCTTTGGACTTACAGGAACCATGCCAGTTAAGATTTCATTAGGAATTACAGCTGTATGGTGGTTACTGTTTACACTACCGTTATTAAAGAATGTAAAGCAGAAATATGGTATTTTAGAAAAACCAGAGAATTTAGTTGCTCAATCCTTTAAGAACTCTGTGGCAACCTTTAGAAAGATTATTAAGGATAAACGTATTGCCTTGTTTTTATTAGCATACTTCTTTTATATTGACGGAGTTGATACTATTATCAAGATGTCAACTACATTTGGTTCAGATGTGGGCATAGAAGAAGGTCAGATGATATTAGCACTATTAGTTACACAGATAATAGCGTTTCCAGCGGTTTTAGTAAGTACAAAGTTTGTTAAGCATTTCTCGGCAAAAGGAGTCTTAATGTTTTCTATAGCTGTTTATACTGGCATATGTATTTTCGGATTTGTGCTTTCAGCCACCTGGCAGTTCTGGGTGTTAGCTGTATGTGTTGCAATAGTACAGGGAACTATTCAGGCTCTATCGCGTTCATATTTTGGAAAGTTAATAATAATGAATATTTTGGCTTTTATAACATACTTGGTAAATACGCTACTGTGTTAGGTCCCCTATTAATGGCAGCTTCCACTATACTAACAGGTAACTCAAGGTATGGAGTGCTAAGTATAGGGATATTATTTATTGCAGGCTTTATAACCTTCAGATTTGTGCCTGATGTCGGGAAGGTGTAGTCTAGATTTGGGAAGTAAGCTACTTTCAGTAACTGTATATGTATTTATTATTCATACAATCTCACATTATTAGTAAATAAATTAGAATTTTAATAACAACCTTTATGTTAATTAATATAATAAATATAAGGGTGTTTATTGGACAATAAAGTAAATATATTTGAAATTAGTAATTATTGCTGTATTGCCAAATTATAAATATTAAATTAAATTGTGGGTGGTTGTATGTCGTATAGTAGCGAATTTAAGGAGAAGGTTAAGCTCATTACCGAGAGAATTAATATAGACTTAAATACACAAAAACAAATAGAAAGAATAATTGATTTTTGGGAGGAATCTCCACCTAAAGATATCGAATTAGCGATGAAGGTATTATTAGATTACTGGGCAAATAATAATTATTCAGAAAAAGTTGCCAAATCGGTAGTTGATGTAATGTCTTTTTTATGTAGGGATGTAAATAGTCGTTTCTTAAATCAAAAGATAAATGAAATATTATCGTATGGAATACAACTTAAAAAAGAAAGCTACTGTGATTGTATTACACCATGTTGCTTTGACCCCTGTTCATGTGAGGACTTATTGCTCAAAATAATTCTTTGGCTACTTATAAATAAGAAATTTGGATTAAAAGAAATAAAGAAAGAGGTAGCAAATATCGAGAGTCTCTTGGAGAGTCCGACTATAGGATTAGCTGAAATTAAAACTGAAATATATGATATTATCAATAATAGCAGTTATGGTCTTATAGAAATTAAGTCAGAAGTAGCAAGTATTGAAGAGCAAGTTAGTGCTTTAGGTATAGACATAAATTCAATATTATCTATATTACAAAGCCCGACAATAGGTCTAGCTGAAATAAAGTCAGAAATTGCAAATATAGAAATTAATATAAGCGGAATAGGAAGCGACATAGATACAATCCTATCACTACTTGAGAGTCCAACCATAGGTTTAGCAGAGATTAAGACAGAGATATTCGATATCAGGCAATTGCTAGGTAGCGAGACTATTGGTCTAGCAGAAATCAAGACAGAAATATTTGATATAGTAAATAATCCTAGTTATGGCTTGATAGAGATTAGGAGTCTAATTGTTGATATAGATTGTTCTGATAATAAAGCAATAATATCCTTACTCGAAAGCCCAACAATAGGCTTGGCAGAAATCAAGACAGAAATATTTGATATAAGACAGCTATTAGGTAGCCCAACTATAGGACTTGAAGAAATCAAATCAGAGGTTGCGAATATAGAGCAAGAGGTAAGCGGAATAGGTAGTGACATAGATACAATCCTGTCCTTACTGGAAAGTCCAACAATAGGCTTGGCAGAAATCAAGACGGAGATATATGATATAAGACAGCTATTAGGTAGCCCGACTATAGGACTTGAGGAGATAAAGAGCGAAGTAGCAAACATAGAGCAAGAGGTAAGCGGAATAGGAAGCGACATAGACACAATACTATCCTTGCTCGAAAGCCCAACAATAGGCTTGGCAGAGATTAAGACGGAGATATATGATATTCGCCAGCTTCTAGGTAGCCCGACTATTGGATTAGCAGAGATTAAGACGGAGATATATGATATTCGCCAGCTTCTAGGTAGCCCAACTATAGGACTTGAGGAGATAAAGAGCGAAGTAGCAAACATAGAGCAAGAGGTAAGCGGAATAGGAATCGACATAGATACAATTCTATCACTACTTGAGAGTCCAACCATAGGTCTAGCAGAAATCAAGACAGAAATATTTGATATAAGACAGCTATTAGGTAGCCCAACTATAGGACTTGAAGAGATTAAATCAGAGGTTGCGAATATAGAGCAAGAGGTAAGCGGAATAGGAAGCCACATAAATACAATCCTTTCCTTACTGGAAAGCCCAACAATAGGCTTGGCAGAAATCAAGACGGAGATATTTGATATAAGGCAATTGCTAGGTAGCGAGACTATTGGATTAGAAGAAATCAAGACTGAAATCTATGACATTAGGCAGCTTCTAGGAAGCCCGACTATAGGACTTGAAGAAATCAAATCAGAGGTTGCAAAT
>QKEK01000189.1 GCA_003251775.1 Clostridia bacterium
AAAAACGCTTACATATTAACTCCGCCATGCATTTGGCACAAATAACGCCTGTAAGCGGTCTTCAAGACATTTCGTCTTGGCGATTTAACGAACTTCATTAGAATTTCTATCAAATTTGAAGTTCGTTAAACGCTTACATATTAACTCCGCCATGCATTTTGCACAAATAACGCCTGTAAGCGGTTCCCCACCCATTCGGTTGGCGATTAATCAAGCTCTAAATTAATTTTTTATCAAAAATGAAGCTTGATTAACGCTTACATATTAAGTAAAAATCATATGACAGACAAATGACCAAGGTCACTTATCATATTTAGAGTAATTGTGTTATGATAATACTCACAAGATATTACAGGATTATTGCGAGAACAACAAGGTTCTTAGTATATAACTAAAAAGATAAGGTGAGGTATTTTCATGAACAATATTTTTATTAAAAAGCATAATGTCAAAACAATTTTAGTCTTAATAGTTCTTAGTATATGTATGCTTGTATCAGGCTGTACAGAAAGCAGTAATAATAATGCATCAATGAATATTTCAAGCAATGAAAATCAGAGAAACGGTAATTCTGGAGCTGAAAATGAATCCAATAATAGCTCCAAGAAGATTATAAATGTAACTTTAAATGAATCTAATATATATGAGAGAATGGCAATTAATAGGTATAGTCATTCTAATAAGCTTGGAGTTAAGCTTGTACCAACCTTTTTGAACTATGAAACCTTTATGCACACAAAGGAGAAAAGACTTGCGGAAATTATGGCAGGTGATGGTCCTGACATCCTAATAGAAATGGACGGTATGAAATTACTTGACAATTATAAGGCAGTTACGAGTGGGTATTATTACGATATTGGCGAATTAATGGATGATGACCCGTGGTATAACCCATCTGATTACTTTCAACCAGTCATGGAAGCTGGCGTTTTTAGTGGCAAAAGACTATTTATACCTATGTTCTTTACTGTTCCTAAATTTGTAACTACAGAGGAATATATAAAAAAGTATCAGCTTGACATAAATGAAGATAAGTGGGATTGGGATGCTTTCAAGAACATGACTATGAAATATATGCAAAGTGATTTTTCTAAGAATACTGATTTGTTAAATCAAGATTTTGAAGATGAGCTCCTTGAGTGGCTTTCAAGCATTTATGTGAGCCATGATGAAAGGACATGTAATTTCTATAATGATAGCTTTATTGAAAAGATAAGCTTTCTAAAGGAAGCACGAGCTGTATTGAGGTTGAGAGAAGAGGATGATGGGCGTACAATGCGTCCGTATTGGTATCTTGAAAATGAACTTGCACTCTTTATTAATGATAAAGTATTCATACCTCAAGGAATATCAGAATATGGTACGAGAAACAAAGTACAGGGAATTTATGGGGAAAAATTCGGTATTAGCCATAATCCTCCCTTAAAATTAACATATAAGGTTTTACCTGTGCCACCTCTTGATGATGAGCATAGGCTTAGCTATAGAATAACCTCTACTATAGGAATTAGTGATAATTCAAGCTATAAAGAAGAAGCGTATGATTTTATTAAATTTCTTCTACAGAAAGATCTAATGGATAACTTTAATGCAGATGAAATATACCAGGGAGTACCTATTGTTAAGGATGCATATATTGAACGCTATGTTTCATACTGGAATGACGTTCCTTCTGAGATAGAGGAAGTGAAGCGGGGATTTGAAGACCTTCTTTCTACTACACTTTTTCAGGATAAATTAATTAGTAGTATAGTTAAAGAGTATTATTATAGCTTTGTGGACGGTAAGATAACTGCTCAAGAGGCTGCACAAAATATAGATGAGAAGGTTTATATGTACTTAAACGAGTAGAGATTTATATAATTACTTTTATATGACTTTTATGACTTATCAAAAAAATGCCTATGTGATATAATAGCACTTAAAGTAGATTCACAGGAATTAGGTTAATGAATGAAAATTATTATGAAAAAATAAATCGTTATTCAATATATGTAATTATTGTATTAGCTACTATAACATTAATTAGCTACAACGATAGTGATTTTCTGTTATTGCTTACATATAACTTGGTGTTGCTTGCCCTTTCTATGATAAAAAATGCGTTAGTGAAAAAGGGTGTATTAAATAATCATATATACAATCTAATTCTATTAATAAGCTTAGTATTAATTAATAGGATTGGTATTATAGATATCTCTGGTGCTTGGGAATTCTATTTCTATATTATAATTGTTGAGACGGCTATGAATTGCTCTGTTAAGTCGAATATCATCTTTACCGGTGGTTCTTATATGCTTTTTCTCTTCACCAGATATTTAAGGTTTACAAAATGGAACTATTTTGATTTTGAGTATTTTTTACCTCAGCTATATGACCGTATCTTCTACTTTTTAGCATTCTTTCTTTTAGCATTTTTATTAAAGCAACAGCTATTGCAAAAACAATTGCTAATAAATACAGCTAATGAGTTAGAGGTTAAAACAAATGACCTTGCAGTGTCTAATGATAAGCTAAGGGAATCTATGAAAAGTATTAAGCAAATAACAATGTTGAATGAAAGAAATAGAATTTCAAGAGAAATCCATGATACAGTGGGACACATACTAACCACTGTACTCGTTGAAATGGAAGCCGCTAAAAGACTGATAGTTAAGAATCCTGAGCTTTCTACAGACAAAATAAACTTGGCTCAGGGACAAGTCAGAAGGGGGCTTAATGAGATAAGAGAAACCGTCAGAATTCTAAAGGATGGTAGCGAAGTGCTGCCATTCATTTCTTCTATAGAATCCTTACTTAGGGAAACAGTGAAGCATACACAGGTGCAAATAAAGACGAATATTAAATTTAAGGATAAATGCCCTATGATATATGAAAGCATATTATTTAATGCGACTCAGGAAGGCCTGACAAATGGTATTAAGCATGGCAACAGCTCAAACTTCGAGTTAAATATAATTGAAGGCACACAAGATATATCATTTTGCTTGAAGGATAACGGTAAGGGGTGTTCTAAGACACCCATGGGCTTTGGGCTTTCAATGCTGTCGGAGCAGGCTAAAGAGCTTGGAGGTAGAATGAATTTTACCTCTGAGCTAAATAAGGGTTTTTTACTGCAATTAAGCCTGCCATTGGCTAATAGTTGTCACAAAATGGAGGTATTAAATGATAAAAATAATGATTGCGGATGATCAGGCGTTAATGAGAGATGGGCTAAAAACTATTATTGAGCTAGAAGAGGATATGCAGGTTGTTGCAACAGCGGCTAATGGTGAAGAAGCATATAATCTAACAGCTCAATATAATCCTGATGTAATTTTAATGGATATAAGAATGCCAATAATGGATGGTGTTGAAGGGACAAGGATTATAAAAAGGGATTTTCCGAAAACGGTGGTAATTGTCCTTACAACCTTTAATGATGATGAGTATATTATAAACGCTCTTGCCCATGGTGCTAATGGCTACTTTTTAAAGGATATTGAAGGTGACCGTTTGTTAGAAATTATTAGAAAAGCTATGACAGGGGATATGGTTATACCTCAACCAATTGCAGCCAGGCTTGCACATAACCTTACTACACTTGTGACCACCTTTACTAACATAAATATACAAACAACAGAGCTTTCTCTAAGGGAAAGGGAAATTGCTGAATTAATGATAAAATATTACTCTAATAGTCAGATAGCAACACAGCTTTATTTGACAGAAGGAACTGTAAAGAACTATATAAGTGAGATATATAGTAAGCTGGGTGTTAATAATCGCAACAAAGCAATTGAGATTCTCAAAAATATATTGGCAAGTTAAGAAAGCACAAAACACAATATACTCAAGTAAGGTGTAATACATAGCATTGAAATTTTTGGTAAGGAGCAAATAAGATGAGAAATATTACTAGGATAACTTGTATAGCTTTAATAATATCAATATCTATAAGTATCTCGGGATGCTCTTTGTATATAAATAAGGCAGAAGGCGAAAAAAATAAGTATATCGATAGATTTCCTTTACCTGTAGAGCTGAATAGAAGTATACTGAAAAAACTTCCAGAATATGATCCTTATTTGTATATGCATAATCAATTGAACCTATCAGGATACGATTTAAGTGAAATTAATCTAAATGAGAATCTTTCTGAACTGATTCTGGCGGATTATGACACTACTACAAAATGGCCATTTTCAATGCCTGAGGGCTTCAACCCCAAAGGGAATTTAGAAAAGGGTAAGAATCCTGGTCTTGGGATAAGAGATTTACATAAAGAGGGTTATACTGGTGAGGGTGTAAGTCTTGCAATTATATCTGAACCCCTGCTGGTTGACCATGAAGAGTACTATGAAAGGCTTGTTCATTATGAGGAGCTTGCTCTTACATTAAAAATCTCAGATTCAGAGACAGAACAAGTAAGGACTGGTATTAATCAAAAGCAAGGTCTTGTTACAGAAGATACCACTAACAATTTATTTAAAAAAGGGTATGCAAGCTATATTGGGACGGCTCTTGCTTCTATAGCTGTAGGAAGGTCTTCAGGTGTAGCACCTAAAGCGAGCTTATATTATTTTGCTCCTAAATACCTAGATACTCAGGATGATAGCAAAATAGACTATACGGCATGGATTCTTGAGGCTTTGAATCGAATAGAGCAGATTAATGATGGTCTGGATAAAAGTAAAAGGATACAATCAATAATAATTTTTAAAAAATATGACTACACTCTTGAAGATAGAAACAGAATTCAAAAAGTGATTAATAATCTATCGAAATCGCAGGGAGTTCTTATATTAGAAATTACCTCAAGTAATTATGGACTTGGTAGGCAACCATCCTCAGACCCTGATGATTTAAACATATATGAGCCATCCTTACTGTGGAATGCTTCATTTTTTATGTACTCAGATACTAATTCATATACCTTGTCTCCAGCTTTACTAGTACCAATTGACTCCAGAACAACAGCAGCTCCTACAGGGGTTAATCAGTATATATACAACCGAATAGGAGAGTCTAGCTATGCAAGTGCGTATCTAGCGGGACTGTATGTACTTGCCCGTCAGAAAAAACCAGATTTGACTCCAGAGCATTTTTTCAATATACTCTACGAAAATACTTATTCGAATAATATAGAAAAACATGGTATAAGAAGAAGGCTTAATGGTATTTTAGATGTAAAGGAAGCTTTTAATGATATTAAATAAATATACAATATCTCAATACACACAACGCACCTTATTTAACCGCCTTGGTTAGGCTATGTTAAATGAAAATCATATGACAGACAAATGACTAAGGTCACTTATCATATTAAGAGTAATTGTGTTATGATAATACTCACAAATATAACAAAAAGATAGGGTGAGGTATTTTCGTGAAGCGTAAAACAAAGGAGTCAATAGTAGGCTTTATTTTAATTGCACCTAGTTTATTAGGGTTTACAGTATTGTATTTAGTACCATTTATAATTAGCTTAGCATACAGCTTTACCAGTGGCATTGGAAATCTAAAATTTGTGGGCTTTGATAATTTTAAATCACTTTTCACTAGTGGTGCTTATATTTTAGCAATAAATAATACAATCCGATTTAATTTCCTTGCAATACCACTAATTATTATAATAGCATTTTTATTAGCACTTTTGCTTAATAGAAAGCTGTTTGGCTCAAGGCTTTTACAGTCAGCGTTTATTTTTCCTTTATGTATACCCGTAGCGGCTATTGTTACGATTTGGCAGATAACATTTAGAGAAGACGGTGTTGTTAATTATTTATTAGATAAATTTAGTATTAGTCCAGTTGAGTGGATGGATTCAAACTGGTCGGTGATGGTTCTGGTCATATTCTACTTATGGAAAAATGTTGGATATAATATGATTTTGTTTCAGGCAGGCTTAGCTAGCATATCTGAGGAATACTATGAAGCTGCCCGACTGGATGGTGCTAGCTCATTGTATTGCTTAAAAAAGATAACAATACCTTTGATAGCCCCCACGGCATTCTTTGTATTTATTATTTCCATTATTAATTCATTTAAGGTTTTTCGTGAGGCATATTTACTAGCTGGTGCTTACCCCAATAAAAATTTATATTTACTACAGCACTTTATGAACAACAATTTTTATAATTTGAATTATCAAAGATTATCCAGTGCGGCACTTGTATTGTTTATAATTATTTACTTACTTGTATTTATCATTTTTAAAACAGAAAGGCGATTTGCTAAAAGCTTATAGTTTTATAAGATGTAAACAATTAAAATATAAAAAATGAAAGGAACTGATTTAGAAATATGATAGGTAACAGAAAAGGCTTTGGAGGATATATTTTACTAGCAATAACGCATTATTTTCCGCTATTGATTTTGCTAGTTTTGTTTACATTTCCAATACTTGTTACTGTAACGAATTCTTTTATGTGCAAAAATGAGATTTTGGAAGCTTACAGTATCATACCTGATCAATTTACATTGTTCAGGATTATACCAGAAAAAATAAGCTTAGAAGCATATTATCAAATGCTTTTCAGAAATTCTAAATACTTAATATATTTTTGGAATTCTATAATTATTACTTTACCAATCGTTTTGGGTCAAATTACTATTTCTGCTTTTGCAGCATTTTCATTTGCAAAAATAAGGTTTCCTTGTAGAGAGGTTATCTTTTTCGTCTATATAGTTGTTATGATGCTGCCTTTTCAGGTCACCTTACTACCTAATTACATTAGTCTTAAAGCTCTTAACCTATATGACACCTATTTAGCAGTAATTTTACCTGGAGTTTTTACTACATTCGGAGTATTTTTGCTTAGACAATTTATGGTTTATATAGATGACGCTTATATTGAGGCAGCTAAGATAGATGGAGCAAATATAATTCAAATTATGTTCTGCATAATATTCCCACAATGTAAGGCGGCTATAGCTGCACTTGCAATATTAGCCTTTGTAGATAACTGGAACATGATTGAGCAACCCCTTATATTACTCAAAGACCAGAGCATGTATCCAATGTCTATTTTTCTAGCAAACAGCTCTGATCTTACTTATGCTTTTGGTATACTGTTTATATTTCCACCAGTAATGCTCTTTTTGTATGGTAAGGAGTACCTTGTCGAGGGAATTAAAATGTCAGTCCTTAAGTAAGCTTTTTGCGTTGTTGTAATAAGCTTAAGAGTATAAGTTGAGTAAAACTAAAAGGCTTTAATTATTGGGGTTTATAGGTTCCTTAAAAACCTAAATACACTATATAAGGAAAGAACAAAATGTATAAAAAAATGATTTTAAAGATTAGTTATATTTTCTTCATAATAATAATTGTTTTTACCTTCTTATCTAAGACAGTAGAAAATATGTTTATTCCAGTAATAACAACTGTTACTTCTGAAGAACGTAAATTAAATAAAAGCATTAATTCTATTGGTTATCTCAAAATATCTAATATGATAAGCATAAAAGCCTCTGAAAATTGGTTTGTTAAACGTGTTTTGGTAAAAGAGGGGAGTGCAATCAGAGCTGGAATGCCACTATTAGAAATAGATACTAGTAATATGCTACTTCAGCGTGAGAAGCTAGAGCTACAAGTCCAGAAGTTGGAGAACAGCTTATTAAAGCTTACTTCAGAATATACTGATAATAGCCTAGAGTTAAGTCAAAAAGAGCTTAAGTATATGGATGGGAATATTAAGCAAATTGAAAGCAATATAAAGAGATTAAATGAATTATATAATGCTGGTACCATCACCCAAAATACTATAGATGCAGAATTAGATAAGCTAAAAAAAGCAAAATATGATTATGAATTAAAAACAGAGCTTTTATCGGCAAATGAATTGAGAGCAGAGAAGAATAGCTTAGAATTAATCAGACAAAAAAAAGAGATAGAAAAAGAGCTTAGTATTAATCGTAAACAATTGGAACAGCTTGCTAATAGTATCCCAGAAAACGGAGTCTTGGTATCTGAGACATATGGAAAAATAAGAAATATAAATGTCGAGAACGAAGCCTTCATATCAAAAGGAGAAACTATTATTGAAGTAACCCCAAATGAGGCTGTATATGAGGCAAACTGTACGCTAAACTCCGATATAGGATCAAGAGTTCTATTAGGAGATGAAGTTTTACTCTCGATTCCTGAGCCAATAAATGTATCAGTGGAAAGCAGGGTTAAAAGTATTGAATATGATATAGAATCGGATAATTATATAGTAAAAGCCGTACTTGATACAACTCAATCAGATAAGAACTTAGTACTTAATAATGGAATGGCACTTGGGTTCACAATTTTACAGGAGAGTGAGAGCTATAAGTGTATAGTTCCCTCAAGAGTAATCAGAGAAGACAAATTTGGGAAGTATGTTTATGTTTGTCATAGTAATACCAATCTTCACGATACAGAGTATAGAGTTAATAAAGAATATGTCAAAATTCAGGATAGAGATAACTTTTTTGTTGCTATATTTTCAGTAGATACAGGGGTAGAAGTGGTAGATGAAACCCCTAAGAAGCTTTCAGATGATATGATTGTGAGAAAGTGGTAATTTGCCTTGTTATGCTTACTTGGCACAGGATAGGCTCTCTGGAATTGTAGTGATTAATATAAAGAAATTTGAGCAGGTAAATAATATGGATATAGTAATGAAAAATTATAAAAGTAATGAAATTAATAAGCATTTACTAAAGGAAGCACACATTTATCTTTTTATTCTATGTATACTATTCTCTTTACTATGGGGGGTATTGAATGAAACAAAGTCGAAGCCTTTTACTGACCGCATTGAATGGGTAAAGCAATTAGATTCCTCTGATGTATTGTTTGGAAAGGATATCAACTCATTGAACAGATTGTTTGCAAATAATAAATACTCATTTGTGAGTGAGTATTTAACCACTGTTAAAGCAGGAGGTGTTAGTCAGGATATATATGTTAATGCTACAAATCAGGAGTGTTTTTTGTTTACTCCAAGTAGAATGATTAAAGGAGAGTTCCTTAACGAGTACCATTTAAAGCAGGCAAGTAGCGTTGTAGTTATAAGTGATAGGTTAGCACTTAGTCTTTTCTTGACATTAGAGGTTTTAGGAGAAAATATTATACTAAACGGCTTGAGTTATAAAATAGTTGGTGTTTATAAATATCCATCAAACCCTCTATTTTTACCAGGTGGTTATGATAAGGAGGTAGTCTATATCCCTATTAACTCTATATTAAATTATAAGGAGCTACCGATAAATCAAATATTATTTAGCATTCCAGAAGAATTTCAAAGTATTTATAGTGTATTTGATAAATCAAATGATTATGAATTGGTCAACAAGCTAAATAATTTTCAGTGTAATTTGTACCGTCATAATAGTAGAAAATTTAATCAATGGACTAACATCTTGAACTTTATAATGGGGTTAACGGTAATTTTATTAATCTTCAGGCTTATTATCAGATTGCTAAAAAAGCTAATTAAATATATGAAGGCAAACCTAGAGGACTACTATTTTAAGGATTTACTTCTGAGATTTAAAATTTACATTATATTGTTTCTACCTCTTCTAGTATTAATTATTATTATTATACTCTGGATATCAAAACAGATTCAATTTGATTTTTTCTATGAGCAGGGTGATATACCCCCAGAGAATCTATTTGATATATCATATTATTGTATGAATTTTAAAAGGAGGCTTGTTGAATCAAGGCTTTCTACTGGATTGGTGACTGAATATCAGGTTATTCATAATTGGACACTTGGATTAATAAGGGGTGTGGGCATGTTGACCTTAGTTTCACTAGTATTCTTTTTATATAGCATTAAGAAGCTGTTTCTTTCTTCTGATGAAATGCATAAAAGCATACTAATGCTAGCAATACCATTTTTACTAGGGCTTATAATTGGCTTATTGATTACATTTGGGTTAAATATGACACCCTACATTGCTTGGAAGACAATTATTTTATTCCTTATGCTGATCGTGCTTAGCTCTTTAGACTCAAAATATGCTTATAGTACAATTATTTCGTATTAACCTCCTTTACATACTAAACCAAAATATGCTATAATTTTTTGTGGTAATTGTAGCCAATAATATATTATTAGACATGTAGCGGCTATGGAATTTGGGGGAGTTATGAGTTGGTTTTTTCTAGTCTGACCTTTTTATATTTATTTTTACCTATTAATTTATTTTTATATTTTCTAGTAAAGAATAGAACCTATAAAAACTTTGTACTTATCATCTCATCGTTGCTGTTTTATGCGTGGGGGGAGCCTGTTTGGGTTTCGTTGCTTATATTTAGCTCGGTGATTGATTATATTCATGGACGTATAGTAGAAGCGTACAGGGGGAGATGGCAGAGTAAGGCGGCTTTAGCGTCTTCTATTGTGGTTAACCTGCTCCTTTTAGGAACCTTTAAGTATTCTGCTTTCTTTGCACAAAATATTAACAGCTTATTCAGTATAAAGATTCCCTATAGCGAGTTTTCTTTGCCTATAGGAATATCCTTTTATACCTTTCAGACTATATCTTATGTAGTTGATGTTTACAGAGGTGAGGTTTCTGCTCAGAAATCCTTTTGGAAGTTCCTTATGTTTGTATCATTATTTCATCAGTTGGTAGCAGGCCCTATTGTAAGGTATAAGGATATTGCATATGAGATTGAGAACAGAGAGTTTAACCTTGGAAGGTTTAGTGAGGGAATCAGCAGATTTGTAGTAGGTCTTGGTAAGAAGGTTATTATTGCAAACATAGCAGGAGAGATTGCAACAATATTCTTGAGTGAGAAAGCCTCTGAAATGACGGTTCTTGGCTCATGGTATGGTATGATTCTTTTCTCTATACAGATATATTTTGATTTTTCGGGATACTCTGATATGGCTATAGGCTTAGGAAGAATGTTCGGTTTTACCTATAAGGAAAATTTCAATTATCCGTATATATCAAAATCCGCCACAGAATTCTGGAGGAGGTGGCATATATCTCTGGGAAGCTTTTTCAGAGACTATATATACATACCTCTTGGCGGGAACAGGAAAAGGCATATACTAAACCTGTTAATAGTCTGGTTCTTAACAGGTTTATGGCATGGTGCGAGCTGGAATTTTGTTGTTTGGGGAATGTTCTACGGCTTTCTAATCATTGTTGAAAAGATATTAATGAGTAAGGTGAAGATAAAAGTACCTGCTATCATTTCTCACTGTTACTTGCTTGTAATTACAATAATCGGATGGACATTCTTTTATTTTGAAGACTTAAAGCAGGCTACTAATTTTCTGGGGACTCTATTTGGCTTTAATAATAGACCTTTAGTTAACTTAAATCTAAGCATCTACTTTATGAATAATATCATATTCTTCATAATAGCTATTATTGCCTGCACTCCTCTCATTAAATGGGTGAAGAATAGGATTGATGAAAGGTTTATTATATACAACCAGAGGCATATACATGTCTATAAAGCTATTAATATATATAAATATATAGTTGTACCTATTTTGAATTTTGTTTTATTAATTATATGCACTGTACTGCTTGTGGGAGAAACCTATAATCCATTCCTTTATTTCAGGTTTTGATGATGAGTATACTGCATTGTTATGAATAAATATGTATCAACATAAAAAGCATACTGGTAGCGGGAGTATGCTGATTTAACTGGGGAGAATTTAAGATGAGAAAGCATGGAGTTAATATACTTTTATTTATAATTGCGTTATTTGTTCTAGGTGGCATGAATATGACCTTGAATTTGACAAATACAAAGAAGTTAGAGGTTTCTGAGGCAGAAAAAAGAGTACTTAAGCAAATGCCGGAATTTAGCTTTGACAAACTTTTTGATGGCTCATTTTTTTCAGAGTTTGACGAGTATTTTGCAGATAATTTTGTTTTTAGAGAAAAGTTTATTAAATTAAGTGCTTCTATTAACAATTTTAGAGGGATATCCGCCAGCGGAGAGGTTGAAATTTTTGCCGAAGTATCTGGAGACCAGTTCAACAGTCAGGATGAAAAGGTAACATTAAAGCAAGAGAATTTGGATGGTAAGAAAATTAATAACGATAGTGCTTCTGATGCAATTGAAAAAGCAATGGTGGAGGCAAATGATTTAGATAATAAGGGTACGCTAAGTAGAGATAGTGCTAATACAAATGGAACTAATACAAATGCTAATACTAATACTAATGATGTCAACAACAATGTTACTAACGCAAATAATACAAATTCTATCACTGCTACAGATACTAAAAAGACAGAACAAGGGACAGATAATAGTGAAAATATAACAGACAATATTCAAGCAACAGAAGAAGAACAGGGCGAGCTGGTTAACTATACGCTTATCATCAAAAACACAGCCATGGAGACATTTACGTATAAGGAAGAAGCTGAAAAGTTCTATGCGGATGCTATAAATCAATTTCAGAAAAGGGTTAATCAGAATCCTGAAAGGAAGGTTAATGTCTATTCAATGGTTTTACCTTCACAAATTGAATTTGTAAAGGGTGAGAAATACAAAAGTCTTTCACGGAGTCAGTTTGAGGCTATCAATTATCTTAATTCATGCTTTAATAGTGAAATAACTGCAATAGATGCATACAGTGCATTAAAGCAAAGATCTAACGAATATATATATTTTAGAACTGACCACCATTGGACTGCATTAGGGGCATATTACGCCTACTGCAAATTTATGGAGACTACAGGGCGGGTTCCTATGCCTTTGGAGTCCTTTGAGATATCTAAGGCAGAGAAATTTCTTGGATCCTTATATGAAAAAACATGTAGTACTAAGCTTAAGGAAAATCCAGATACAGTTTTTATTTATAAGCCCTTTGTAAAAAGTGATTATAAAATTTACGAGAATAATGGGACAGTCCTTGAAAGAAATGTTATTAATATGGAGCATGCAAAAGGGTTTAATAAGTATCTTGTCTTTATAAGCGGGGATAATCCTTTGGGGATTATTAAAACTGAAGTAAAAAATGGAAAGAAAATATTAGTGTTCAAGGATTCCTATGGAAACGCATTCATTCCTTATCTGGTTAATCATTATGAAGAAATTCATATAATCGACCCCAGACATTATGAAAAAAATGCGGCGGAATATGTAATTAATAATGATATACAGGATGTTATGTTTTTGAATTATTCTATTGTAATAAGCTATTATAATGGGTATGCAAAAAATATAATTAAGGTCATGAAGTGATTTGAGTAGAAGTGATATTTACTTCAATGCTAATAACTATTCAGACCTCATTACTTTTTCCTAACATAGATGAGACATTGGATATTTCAATAACTACTAGATTTGTTCACTTCAATAAGAAGCACTAAGCATCTAAAAATATTTCGTAACTACATGCCAAATTCGCCATCCGTGGCTCAATTGGCATCAAAAATCATCCTGATTTTTGTACGCTACTACATATTTTTAGAAGCAAAGTGCTTCTAATCTTGTTCAAATAATCTATACGTTATCGAAATACCAATGTTTCAGTAGATTAGTTTAAATAATTACTGTTCAAATATTTCAGAAAAATTTTTATGGGAGAACCAGTTGCTTTGCTTAGATAAAAGCCCATATTCAAAAGAAAGGGATGGCTATAAACACAAATTACCATCCCTTATTTGTTATGAAAAGAATCTATTGGGACTGAATAGTTACCACCAATGTTAAAAAATCTTAAATAAATTTTTGAAAAATGATTTAATATATCTATATTTATGGTACAATTAATACAAATATGCTTTTTCTGAAACAAGTCGTTTTTAGACTTATTTGAGAAAAATTAAATATGAAGGCTATCAGTTTGAGAGTACATAAAAGGGAGGAATTATCAATGAAGATGGTGGTTGCTATAGTACGCCCAGAGGCATTGGAGGATGTGAAAAAGGCGTTGTTTGATGCAGAGATTCACAAAATGACTGTAAACCCTGTTAAGGGATGTGGTCAACAAAAGGGATATACAGAGAATTACAGAGGAACAATAATAAATGTAAATCTGTTAAGCAAAATTAGAATAGAAATTGTAGTAAATGATGAATTCGTAAAACCAACGGTAGATGCTATTATAAATGCAGCTCGTACTGGTAATATAGGTGATGGTAAGATATTTGTACTACCTGTTGAGGAGTGTTATAGAATCAGAACTGGAGAAACTGGCAGTGATGCAGTAGGGTGAAGCAAAGATTACTGCTCCGTCAATGGGGCAGTTTTTTTATGGGAATAACAGAGTTCTGATTTGAGAGGAGTAAATATGCTTTATGGTTTTAGTAAATTTTATATATAATGGACAAAAGGATTGGGGAGTAGTTGATAGGGATAACAAGAAAGTATTATCTAAAAAATATGCTTTTAGTGAAGAAGTACCAGATGCTATTGAGGATTTTATTAAATTGCCAAACAAGCCTGAAGTCTTGCAATTTGATAGAGTTAATGATAAATCAATTCTTATATCTGAAATAGAATTTCTCCCCCCAGTAGAGTTGGTCTCTAAGAACATAATCTGTATTGGTAAAAATTACTTAGACCATATAAAAGAGCTTGGCACTTTTCTAGAGCCAGCAGAAGAGCAGATGGAATATCCAGTTTTCTTTACAAAGTCTTTAAATACATTGAATGGTCCTTATAAAACTGTTTCACTGCATTCTGGTATTACAAAAGAAGTGGACTACGAAGGCGAGCTTGCAATAGTAATAGGAAAAAGTGGGAGAAATATTAGTGTAAGAGACGTCAGAGAACATATTCTTGGCTATACTATAATAAATGACGTTACTGCAAGAGATTTACAGAGAAACCATAAGCAATGGTTTAAGGGAAAGAGCTTAGATGGGTTTTGCCCTTGTGGTCCATGGATTGTGACTAAGGATGAGGTTGAAAATCCCCAAAATCTGAGCTTAATAACCTATGTAAATGGAGAAGTTAGGCAAGAATCCAATACCTCACAAATGATATTCAAAATAGAGGAGCTGGTTAGTACAATTTCACAGGGGTTTACGATAAATGCTGGTGATATAATATCTACTGGGACACCTAGTGGAGTAGGAAGTGGGATGAATCCACCAAGATTTTTAAAGCACGGAGATGTTGTTAGGATTGAAATAGGTGAGATTGGTTTTATAGAGAATACCTTTATCTTGACATAGAGTGTGTATGCTAGACATAGATTGTTTGTTAAAAAGCAGAAAAATTAAAGCAGAGAAGATCCTTAACAGGAGAGTATTAATGAAAAAGGGTATAATATACATTTTTATAACTGCATTTGCGTTTAGTACTATGGAAATAGTCGGAAAGCTGATATCAACACAAATCAATCCGTTTCAGCTAACCTTTATCAGATTCTTTATTGGTAGCATTTTTTTATATTAGAAAGCGAGGCTTGTCTCTTAGATTGAATGATTTTGCCTTCTTTGCCCTAACCGGAATTATAGGTATTGTAGTTAGTATGTCATTTTTCCAGCTCGCAATACTTAACACAAAGGCTTCCATTGTTGCAGTAATTTTCAGCACTAACTCGGTTTTTACGATGCCTTTTGCGTGCTTGATTCTAAAGGAAAAATTGACTATAAAAATGGTTATTGCCTTGTCTATTAGTATAACTGGAATATGCTTTATATTTAATCCGTTCTCGGCTAGTACCGATATTAAGGGTTTAATACTGGCATTCGTTGCGGCTATAACCTTCTCTTTATACGGAGTCATTAGCAAGAAAAGAATTCACAAATACGGAGGCTTAACGGAGGCTTAATCTTAAATTGTTTTTCATTCCTTATAGGTAATATGTTTTTATTTATAGTGCTTATTATGAATAAAGTTCCTATAATTAATGGCATAAACACTTCGAATATTTTTCATTTGATTTATCTTGGGATTTTCGTCACAGGGATAGGGTATTTGAGCTACTTTGAGGCAATGAAGCATACAAGTGCGATTACTACGTCTATGGTGTTTTTTATAAAGCCAGCTATTGCTCCAGTATTATCATTTATAATACTTAAAGAGTCACTGGCAACAAATACTATTATGGGGGTAGTCTTTATAATACTAGGCTCTTTTGTGATGTTTTTAAGATGGACTAGTAGTGATAGTTTTCTTAAAAAATTAATAGTTAAACGTTTTTAAAATTTTTTGGAAACCGCTTGTGGAGGTTGTTTGTGCTAGATGTTTGGTGGAGCTAATAGGTAAAAGGATAGGAGTGTATAATGGATTTTGCAGTAGTAATGTATTTTGATAAAAAGACAGAAGAGATAATAACAAGACATATTAATGAGCTTGTTGACAGTGGAGTTAACAATTACGTCATTGAAGAAGGAGTTCCACCGCATATCACCCTAGGTATATGGAATAGTGAGGATGCTGGGGTGGCTATGGAGAAATTAAGTATATTATCAAATAACAATAAAAAAATAAAGGTAAGATTTAGTAGTATAGGTATATTCAAAAAAGAAAAATATATTCTATTTCTCGCACCTGTTATAAATGAGGACTTATTACAAATACATAGTAGCTTTTATAAGGAGTTTAGCTCATTAAGCGACAATTTTGTAGATTACTATAGGAATAATAATTGGGTTCCACACACTACACTTGCTATGGATTTAACTGATGAAGAGTTAATGATTGCAGTTAGGTGTGCTTCAAAGGCAGAGCTATATATTGAGGCTGAAATCAGCGAGCTTGCACTGATTTCATGTTGTCCATTTAAAGAAATAATAAGATGTGAAATTTCAAAGATTTAAGTTTCCCACATCTGAAAATTTTCAGTAATTACCCCTCGATTAGCCGTTCTGGCTCAGCGAGGGGCAAATATCATCCTAATCAATCTTAATCAACTCTAATATATTCTTTAGATTTAGAACTTACTAAACTATACACAACAGGTATTATTATAAGTGTTAGTAAGGTAGAAACTATTAATCCACTTACTATTGCAATTGCCATTGGAGTAAACAAATCACTTCCCATAAATATTAGTGGTAATAAGCCTATAGCTGTTGTGGTTGTGCTTAGCATTATAGGACGAAAACGTTTGTCAACAGCAGCATTGCACGCATCATGTGTTGATTTCCCGTTTTTTCGTTCTCTATTAATAAAATCTACTAATATTATTGCATTATTTACCACTATTCCAAACAAACTGACTATCCCAAGCAACCCAGTAAATGACAGAGGCATTCCACTTAAGTATAAACCTGCTATTGAACCTATAGAAGATAGAGGGATGGTCAATAGAATAATTAGTGGCTGTCTAAACGAATTAAATTGTATCATCAATATCATAAATATTATCATTATGGTAAATATTGATTTTACACCAACGTCGGAGAAATTCTGGTTAATACTTTCTTGCTCTCCATCAAATGAAATTTCTTCTTCAGTTAAGTCTATATCTTCTATTTCTTCTTTTAGTTCTTGTTGAATATTAGCTGAGCTAAATCCTGATTTAATATCACTTAACACAGTAACAGTGAATTTCCTATTATCTTTTACAATTGTTGGTATCTCATCTTTAATAATTATGTTTGCTACTTCATTAAGTGGAATACTTTGTCCACTGATGGAGGATTTAATTGCAAAGTTTTCAAGCTTTTCTTTAGTATTTATGTTACTTTTGACTATTATATTGATTTCCTTGCCGTTTTCTTTTATGCTGGAAACATTTTGTCCTTGCAAGGCAATACGTACTTCTCTTTGAATATCATATTTTGTTAAACCATTGATACTTGCAGTATCTGTATCTATATCTATGGAAAATGAAGAAATAGTATCTGGAAAGTTATCCCGAACATTTTGTGTTCCTTCAATATTATTAAGTTTATTTTTAATTTCAGTAGCTATTTTGCCGAGGTTCTGGATGTTTTCCCCTGAAACTTTTACTGCAATTGGTGCTCCCATTGGCTGACCTTGCTCTAATTGTTTTACTACCGCAGTACCAGACGAAATGTTCAAATCAAATTCAGATTGCAGAAAATCAGAAAACTCTGAATTATTATTAAACCTGTTACCTTTAGATAGATCCAGTCTAACTAACATTTGTGCAAAATCAAGAGAGGGTGAGCTAACGAACATTGTGTCCCAAAATTTTGGAAGACCGTTTCCGATGGCAGTAGTATACTCAATTATTTCTGGTTGATTGTTTAGTATTTCTGATATTTCGGTAGTCAATTCTTCTGTTTTTAGCAAGCCTGAGCTTGTTGTAGAGTCAATATTAACATATATAATATCCTTGTCAGCCTTGGGGAAAAATTGAAGTCCCAGCTTAGTAGTTAGAAAAACAGCTGATATGATACCTACAAATGCTAATAATAGGACCACTGCCTTAAACCTTAATCCAAAGGTCAACATTTTACTAAATATTTTTCTAGCAAGCGAACTTTTATCTGAATTCTTACTCTTTTTCAAAAATACATATGCTAGTGTCGGAGTAACTAGTATCGCAACCAGATATGAAAAGAAAAGAGAAATCATTATTATTTGTGGAAGGCTTTTTATATACTCACCAATTATTGAATTAATTAATAATAAAGGAATAAATGCCCCAACTGTTGTAAGAGTGGAGGTTAGCACAGGGATGGCAACCTCTTTTGTTCCATTGACACAGGCTTCCATTCTATCAAGCCCTTTATCAAGTAATGCTTGTATTGAATCACTAATAACAATAGCATTATCAACTAGCATTCCCAAGGCTATTATTAAAGCAGAAATTGAAATGTTGTGAAACTTTATACCAAGGATATTCATTGTAGAGAATGTCAATAGTATGGTAAGAGGTATAGCTGTTGATACAATTATAGCATTCCTTATTCCCATACTTACGAATGTAATGATAATAACAAGTAGCATACCTAACAGAAGATTTGTAATAAAATTGTTTACAGAGTTATTTACATCGTCTGGTTGGTATAAAACCTTGTTAAAATCAATACCATCTGGCATATTTTCTTTTAGTTCATTTATTTTGTCATCAACATCCTGACCAATTAGAACAACATTCTCATTATTTTTAAAATATCCAGCTATTAGTATTGCCTTATCCCCATTGAAATTTGCTTTATAGCTTGACAGTTTTAAAGCTTCATATACATTTGCTATATCTTTTAACCTTAAAACTTCTCCTGTCTCTGGTGAAATACTAACAATAGTGTTTTCAATGTCTTTTATTGATGAATAAATATTTTCAGTGTTTACATTCATTACAATATTTCCATCATCTAAGCTACCAGAAGGAATATTCAAGTTGTTTGATTTAATCAATAAGCCAATTTCATTTAATGATATTTTCAATAAGTTCAATTTTTTGACATCAGGCACTATAACAATTTCTTGATCTTGACTGCCAAGAATCTCTACTTGGGATATCCCGTTAACTTTACTAAACTCCTTTTTTATTTTTTGAGCATAGCTATTTAATTCTTCAATAGAAAAATTTTCTCCTGTAATACTAATAATAATTCCTGCAGTCTTCATGAGATTGGTATTAACATTTACAATTTTTGAGCCCTCTGGAAGTTCAGTTTGTAGTTGCTCTACTTTTTTTTGTAATTCTTGCCACGATTCATCCACATCAACACCATATTCAAGCTCTAAAATAACAGTAGACATACCGGTTTTTGAGAATGAACTGGAAGTAGCATATCCATCTATTTCAGCTACCTTATCTTCAATCTTTGCAGTAACCATTGATTCAACCTCTTGTGGGGATGCACCAGGGTAGACTGCATTTATCATAGCTATAGGGAGGTTAACTTTTGGAGCCTCTTCCTTTGGTGAGTAATAGTAGTTATATATACCAAATAAAGCTAGCACTATTACTGCAAACAAAGTCACTTTTCTTTCTTTTATTGCATTATAAATTATTCCTTTTTTCATATAATATCACTATCCTTTCTACATATCAAAAATCAACACGTGTTCATTTTTGGGGCAAAATTTTTTAGCTAAATCGCTTTTGCAAATCATTAAAACAGAACTTTGTTAATATAGTAATTAAATATCTTAAATCCTCCTCTTTTGTATAGCTTTTTAGTATTTTAATTAATCCTTCAATAAAAGTACTAGAAATTAATTCCATAGTAAAGTTGATATAATTGTCAGGTAAATTATAGAAATTACCTGAGTTTGATGGAGAATCTACAAAGTTCCTTTTATGATTTTTAATCATTTCTGTAATTTTAAACTTAACATCTTCATAAATTGTCCCTTTTGTTCCATCAATCAGTATTAGCAATTCATACCTATATTCTGAAAATATACTAATAATACTATCAGTTAAAAACAAAATAAATTTATCTGTTTCGGTATTTGGATGTGGGTGTCCATGGTCAGTTATAAGCTTTGTAACTCTTTTATATACAGGATTAATAACAGCATAAAAAAGATCATCTTTATTCTTAAAATATCTATAAAGATTCCCAACAGTCATACCAGCTGCTTTTGCAATACTTCGCATAGAGGAATTTAAATAGCCATTTTCTCTAAATTCTACTAATGCTACTTCATATATTCTATCTTTAACTTCCTGTTTTTGAACTTGCATATAATGAACACCCGTTTACTTTTTGTGTTTCTATTTTACACCAATATGTTTTTAGTGTCAACTATATAATTAGTGAGTTTCTCTATTTTTATAAACCATGTAACTATTCAGACTTCAACTTTTCTAATAAAGCTTTTAAGCTCTTATGTGAAGACTTGCTACATAAACCAATAAGTCTACAGCTTCTAAATTGCAAATTGCCCTAAAAAGCAAGTGGTGTTCGTAAACTCCCTAAAGGTCAGACATACGAACAAATCAATTAATTATAATTAATTGCACAAGCGTATACCCCAGAAACCACACTAAGCCTTTTAGGGCAATTTTCAACTAGAAGCTGTACAACTTATTTTATATGCCTCAAGTCTTCACTTAAGTGCTTAAAAGCAACAGTAAAACATATATAAAGATTATTGTCTGAATAGTTACTAAACCATAATTTGATAACACATTCCTATAGGTTTGTGTTATTTATAATGGGGAAACTCAAATTAAAATTAACTTGACAAATATAAAAAACATGTTACTATTAATAATAGTTATATTATTTAACTATTATTATCAGTAATAATATTAATTTAGTTTTATTTAATAGTATGTAAGCGTTAAAAAGCTTCCGATTTGATAAAGCAAAAAGCTAATAAAGGAGAGTGTACAGTAAATGGATAGAGAAAAGCTTACAGAAAGCTTTACAGAAAACTTTTTTACTACTATGCCCTTAATTCATAAAAAGCTAATGAGGAATATTATTAATAATACTTTGGATATGAGCAAACAGCAGTATCAACTGTTATTTGTAATACAGCACGATAATGGCAGGCCTATGAGCTATTACAGTGAAAAGATGCTGATTTCAAAGCCTAATCTTACAGTTATCGTAGATAAGCTTTTACAGGAGGGATACGTTGAAAGGGATTTTGATCCTGACGACAGAAGGGTTATAATTCTGAAAATGACAGATAAGGGAGAGGGGGTTGTATGTAAGACAAAGAAAAAAATTCTTAAACATATGAAGAAGAAATTAGAAGCATTAAGTGATGGAGAGATAACTAGGCTTAATGGGATTTTTATTGAAATGAAAAGCATATTTGAAAGGCTTGAAAGTTAGAATTACAAAAAATCTGGTTATTTACACAATAAAACGTATGATTGATTATTAGAAAGGATGATGTATACATGCTTAAACTATTTAGGTATCTTAAGCCATTTAGGGCGATGATAGTGGGTGTTCTAGTATTGGTGTTTTTTCAGACTCTGGCAGACTTGTCTTTGCCGACCTTAATGTCTAATATCATAGATAACGGAGTTATGAAAGGAGATACAAGCTATATAATAAAGACTGGTGGACTAATGCTACTAATAGCAGGGGGGGGAATACTGTGTGCTATTGTAGCAAGCTTTTTATCCTCAAAATCTGCTGTTGGGTTAGGGCGTATTATTCGTAATAAAGTCTTTAACAGAGTTGAAAGCTATTCGCTGAATGAATTTGATAAATTAGGAACCTCTACTCTTATTACCAGAACTACAAATGACATTACTCAGGTACAGAATGTAACTGTTATGATTATGCGAATGATGATTTCTGCTCCTATGATGGCTATAGGTGGGATTATTATGGCACTCGGAAAGGATAGGTCACTAGCAATAGTTTTGGCGGTATCTATTCCTGTTCTTGCTGGTGTTATAGCACTTCTTGCCTTGAAGGTATTACCTTTATTCAGGAAGATGCAGGTAAAGGTTGATAAGATTAATTTGATTTTACGTGAGAAGCTTGTAGGTATAAGGGTTGTACGTGCATTTAACAGGGAGCAACATGAGAGAGTGCGTTTTGAAAATGCCAATCAGGATCTGACGCAAAATTATATTAAGGTTAATCGTATCATGGCGTTTATGATGCCTTCCTTAATGTTAATTATGAACTTTACTTCTTTGGCAATTCTTTGGTATGGAATTATAAGAATTGACAACGGGGAGATGGAGATTGGTGCTTTATTTGCATTCACTCAGTATGCCATGCAGATAATGTTTTCCATGATAATGATGGCAATGATGTTTATAATGGTTCCACGTGCACAGGCTGCTGCTGTTAGAATTAATGAGGTTCTAGATATTGTTCCTGAAATGAATGATCCACAGGAAGTAAAAAATATTAGCAATACTAAAGGTCACGTTGAGTTCAGGAATGTTGAATTCAGATATCATGGTGCAGAGGAGCCAGCAATTAAGAATATTAGCTTAAAAGCAGAGCCGGGAGAGATAACTGCCATTATTGGAAGTACTGGTTCAGGAAAGTCCACCCTAATAAATCTTATTCCAAGGTTTTATGATGTTACTAAGGGCTCTATCTTAATCAATGGTGTAGATGTTAGAGAAATGACTCAGGAGGAATTAAGGTCTAAAATAGGCTATGTTCCTCAGAAGGCGGTATTGTTTTCAGGAACAATAAGGAATAATATATCCTTTGGTAAGGATGATGCTACAGATGAAGAAATATGGCATGCGGCTGAAATATCACAGGCTACGGAATTTATAAGCACAATGGATGGAGGAATGGAGCACGAAATTGCACAAGGGGGTACTAATATCTCAGGTGGACAAAAGCAACGTTTGTCTATTGCTAGGGCA
>QKEK01000243.1 GCA_003251775.1 Clostridia bacterium
ATATGGATATGAAGCTGCTTGCTCTATTGTCCATATACTTGTAAAATCCCAATCCGTGTAGTTTTCTTTAGCCTTCATACCAGTTGTCAATTTACTATAGTCTGTTGCCTTCAAGGGCTTAAAGCCTGATACAATACCGTCATAGTAGCTGCTAGTTATATATGCTGAATATACGTACCCAACCAAGCCTCCTATGTTCGTCCCATTTCCTGTTACAGCTCCACAAGAATAGCTATATTTTAATTGAGAACTTGAAAGCTGTCCTAATAATCCTCCTGCATATCCATTTGACACATTTGTAGCAGTGACATTTCCTAAAGAATAGCAATTGCTAATTAATCCGCTAGAAGAGTTGTAATACCCAACCAATCTCCTGTAGAATAGCACTCATTTAAAATAACAGAAGCACTTTGAGTACATCCCAGTAAACCACCAATATAGCTTCCACTACTAGTTACATTTCCTGTTGAGTATGATTTACTTATTGACTTATAGGTAATTCCAACCAAGCCCCCAGTATACGTAGTAGATGTTCCTGCTGAAGCTACAGAAATCTCTGCAAAGCACTTTTCTATAGTACCCCAATTACTTCCTACCATCCCTCCGACAAAACTTATACCATTTATGCTTCCTGTTCCAGTTACTGAGCATAGCTCCATACCAGAATTTCCTGCTGAAACTCCTATAATTCCACCAACATAGCTTTTCCCAGTTATGTTAACATTTTTTACTTCTAGATTCTTAATTATTGAATTATTTACATATCCAAATAGTCCTACATAATCACTAGTTAGCTTGTTTATTGTTAGATTACTGATTGCATATCCATTACCATCAAGACTTCCTGTAAATGCTAGGCTGTTTGTCCCTATTGGCTCCCATTCCATTCCTTCAAGGTCTATATCATTGCCCAATTTATAATGAGCAGATAAATCATTTCTTATATTATTTAGCTTTTCCTTGGTCGTTATAATATATGGGTCCTGTTCTGTCCCTGTTCCATAAGATGTTGTGTTTATTGAAATCAACTCACTCCATTCGCTTACACCACCAGAATTTCTCGCCCTTACCTTGTAAGAATGAGGTGTATTGGGTAGTAATTCGTAATGTGTATAGAATAATTCGCTTACATTTGCAACTATAACACCCTCCATTTCAATATCATATTCATCTGCTTCATCTACAGAATCCCATGAAACGGTTATTGATGTGAATGTTTGTGATGTACTGATATTAGATGGTATGGACAGCACTCCAGTTGTAGCTGATATCTCCTGCCCCCAAGAGCTTTCTTCTGAGCCATTTTTCGCCCTTATCTTATATGTATGTTGAGTATTAGATAATAAATTATTGTGAGTATACGATGTAGCTGTAACGCCTTCGTTTAATACTCCATCAACCTCTATGTCATATGAAGCTGCATCATCAACAGCATCCCATGATAATATAATTTTTGTCGTACAAATGCTTGATATTACATTAACTGGTGTAGCCAACAGTGTTTTTACTAATAAGGCATCACTAGCTTCTGATAAATTCCCTGCTTCATCCTTTGCTACTATTGAAAGATTATATTCTGTATTAGGGGTAAGTCCAGTTATTACATAATTGGTAACATTTACTCCCTGCACAATGGGTGTTCCATTAATTAAAATGTCGTATCCCGCCACACCAACATCATCAACTGAAGCACCCCAACTCAACTCAATACTATTATAGCTTTTTGCTACTAGTACTAAATTTGATGGTGCTGTAGGTGCTGTAACATCAGATGATAATTCTGTGGTTATTTCGAGAGAGCTACTGGCTTCTGAGGTATTTCCAGCTACATCTCTAGCCTTTATTGAATAGACATAAGTTGTATTTGGTGATAAACCTGTGTCATTAAAGGTTACATCATTTGTCGTACCTGATAGAACACCGTCACGGTAAATATCGTATTCAAATACCGCAACATTATCAGTACAAGCATCCCATATCAACTCAATTGTCGTGTCTGTTTTGGATTGCAAATTTATATTTTGTGGCACTGTCGGTGCCTCTGAATCGATTTCCTCCGCATATACATTTGATATTAAAAAGAACTCCCCTACTGGCATGATACATGATTGAAAAATAATTAATATTGCAAGAATTATTGAATATATACCTTTTTTATTAATATTCATTTCAAATTACAGCTACTTATGTTTAGACAAATATCCTAGTTATTTTATGAATTATTTTACTGAAGTGTTTTATATCTCGAATATATGTCGAGTAGCTTCCCCTTTCGATACTAGTTTTAATAAACCTTATTATTCTATATTTGATATTAGATTTTTGCATTTTTATATGCTTCTTTTTTATTTATTAAACACTAGCACCCTAAAACTTTTCTTTAACCTCACCTCCACCCATATTCTCTAATTATTAGACTCTTATTATGAATTATATACCATAAATAAATTACTGTAAATACCTTTGCTTGAAATTAATTTGTAATATGTTGTAGATTGTTAGCTTATTATGTCGACTTTTGTCGTTTTTAGGTTTATTCATTTATTCACTTATTTATTTATATTATTTCGTAATTCTTTTTTAAATTTATCGTTTTTTCTCATATCCTCATACCCAGCAAATATAACACCAGTAATACCAATCATTCTTCTACCAAATATTTCGTTTATTATTTTCTAAATAAGTTGGTATAATGTTATTAGGTGATTACATGAAAAAAGCTAGGGGCTTATTTGCCTTATTAATATACATTCTTTCTACGCTTATAGCATCGATACTAATCCTTTTGATAATTAACCTGTTTTGGGTGAAGCAAACCTTGTTTAACCCAGATTTTTATGAAAAAATATTTGATGACAATTCTATTTACAAGGAAACTGATATCTATCTTAAAGAGACTGTTAATGGGGTTATTGACTATATCAGAGTCACCGTCTCTGACTATGAGAAGATCACAGAGCAGGATAAAGAGCTTTTAAGTACCCTACAAAGCTTATCACAAAACACTATAAACGAAAGCATGATTAAAGATAACCTGACTGGCATCACCAATGGGCTTATTAACTATGTCAAAGGCAGACAAAACCACTTGCCTGATATTAATTACACAATTAACCCTACAGATTTTGATAAGCTGTACATTTATATATCTCAGCTTATGCTTACACCTAACAGGAATACAAGTCTCTATCAAAATAATACCTCAAGCTTATTTGAAGCGGCTACATCAAATAAGCTAAATTTGGGGCTTTTACTTATGTATTTCCCAGATTACCATATAGATGATTACTTAAAAATAGTTAAAACCTTATATTTTACGACTGATAATTTGTTACTTATATTACTCTGCATTTTACTCGTCTTATTTTTTGCTTTTATAGCTATAAACAAAAGACTAATGAAAGCTCTACGCTGGTTTACTATATCAACGGTGTTATCAAGCTTTGTTGGTGGTGGCTTTGCTATATATCTTTATATGAGTATCACTAATTATACTGGTCTCTTAATTAAATCAACAAGCAATTTTACCAGAGTTTTAGAGAATGTAGTTAATGACTGTATTCTGACATTTTTGTGGCTAAGCATAATCACCTATATTATATTACTTTCTTCCATGCTGTTTGTAGAAATACTACCAAAAATAGTTTTTCGCTTAAAAAAGAATAATAAAACTACAGTAAATGAAATTGAGGTCAAATCTTCTGAATACATTAATAAGCTATTTAAACCTAATATTATTATAATAAGGGGTCTATGCTTCACATTAATTCTATTCCTTTCTATATTTGGCAGCAATAGAGCAAGCACACTGATAACCACTATCTCAAAAACAGATATATCCGTCCTTTCACCCACTATAACCACCTCAGTTTCTTATAAGGTTGTTGATGCCGATAAGGATACTCTATATACTCTTAATGTAGTTATTAAGGATAGTTTAACAAACGCACCCATCAAAGGCGTAAGATACAAAATCACAAGTATAAATAATAATGACTCAGAAAAAGTTATAGAAGAAATCCTCATAAGTGACGATAATGGAATGTCGAGCGTTCCATTACACAAAGGCTATTTCAAGCTAGTATTTGATGAGGAATTTTTCCCAGCGGACTATAATTTACCCGAAAGCCTCTATTTTAATCTTGAACGGTCAGGTCAAGCTACACTTAAGGTAAATCTTATTCCAATATATAATCAGGAAAATATTCGAGAAGCAAATTCCACTTTTTTAAAGGTCTTACTTATAGATAGCTTAAACAAGCCTATACAGGGTATCACTCTAAAGGCAGAAAAAACATGTGAATTAAATAAAACCAAGAATAAAAATGAAAATAGTGAAATAGCATTACTGTCAATCTCAAATACAGAGGGTAACGCAGTTTTTAATCTTTCCAGTGAAGATTATACAATATCCTTTGTCGAAGAAAATTTTCCAAGCAAATATATACTACCCTCACCTATATACTTGAATTCAAATAGTGCAAAAAACAACACTGAGATTGTAGTGCAGATGGTTGAAAAGCTTACAAACTGATTGTAACTATTTCATCCTTTGAGTTATAAAAATCCATGTTTTCAAGTTTATCAATAACCTTAATTCTTCCTATACCATATTTTTCTTTTAAGAGCATTACATTACTTTTATTCTGACCTATTACATCAGAAATGCTTTTTCTATCAGCAATAATAATCAAATCTTGATTCTCTTTTAAATGTAAGCTACCCAATTTATTTTCTAATTGATGTAATAGTCTTCTTGATTCGACTAACTGCCTGATAGCAGGGTGAAAGGGACCTGCAACAACATCCATCTTGTCGTTTATATTGTCAGTTGACTGTAAGCCTACTCTGATAACCTTTATACCCACACCCTCATACATATCCATTAGCTCAGCACAAAGCTCAACTGTCTCTTCTAAAGAAAAAGGAGTGTATAGCTTATTAGCATACATTTTTTCCATGTATGTATCCTTTATCACTAATGCAGGGTAAATCCTAACTATCCTTGGATTAAGCTCTATTACCTTATTAGCTGTATCAATTGATTTCTGATAAGTATCCCCTGGCAAGCCTGTCATGGTTTGTATTCCCAAATCAAAGCCTGCTTTCTTTATCATTTCACACGCTTTGTAAACCTGCTCTACTGTATGTCCTCTATTGGATTTTGACAGAACCTCAGAATCCAAGCTTTGAACTCCTAGCTCTATTGTTCTAACACTGAATTCCCTTAATTGCTCTAAAATTGTTGCATTAATATAATCTGGTCTAGTCGACAAGCGTATCGACTTTATACAACCCTCATCTAAGTACCTTTTTGCTATTCCAAGATACTCTCTTTGTAGCTCAATAGGTATTCCTGTGAAGCTACCACCAAAGAAGGCTACTTCAAGATAATCCTCGGATTTTAAGGTTTCTAAATAGGAATTAATTAGACTTTCAATTTCCTCTTTATTTAACTCCTCTATCTGACCACTTATTTTCCTTTGATTACAGAAAACACAGTCAAACGGACACCCTTTGTGTGGAATAAAAATAGGAATAATTCTATTTTTCATAACGCGATAAACACTTCCTGATAAGTTAATCCTTTTTAAGTTGACTTAATATTTGCTTTGCCGCTTTTTGTTCTGCCTCTTTTTTGGTCTTTCCTTTACTAGTTGCTAAGGGAACTCCATCGACTAATGCCTGAACCACAAAGCTCTTGTTATGCTCTGGTCCTCGTTCTGCTATAATCCTATATTCAATATTTGCATCGCCTTTTTCCTGCATCCGTTCCTGTAATTCAGTTTTAAAATCAAGTAGATATTTACCTGATACAGCAAGTGTGAGTATTTCATTAATGTTATTGCTTACAAATTCCTTTGCCGCTTCCATACCTCTATCCATATAGATGCTTCCTAAAATAGCCTCAAATACGTCCGCGAGTATTGAATTCCTATTTCTACCACCTGATATTTCTTCTCCCTTACCAAGCAAGAGGTAATTACCTATGTCCATTTGTCTTGAATATTGACTTAGTGAAGCTTCACACACAACAGCTGCTCTAGTTCTAGTCATTTCACCTTCGCTTAATTCTGGATACTCAATGAAAAGCCTTTCACTAATAATAATATTTAATACTGAATCTCCCAAAAACTCCAAACGCTCATAGCTTTCTATATTCATTTCATTAGCATATGAGCTATGAGTAAGGGCATTAATTGCATATTCTTTGTTTTTATAAGTATATCCGATAGCTTCTTCAAACTTTTTGTAATTGTTCTTTAATTGCTCCAAGGTTATTGGCATAACAACCCCCATACTCCCTTTATCTCAACTTAAAACTTATTGTTGTTTTAAATAAAGCGGGGTTATCTTCCCCGCTTTATTATAACCTTAAAACTTTTTTAATGCAATAGTCGAGTTATGTCCCCCAAATCCCAGTGAATTTGATATGGCGTACTTAATATCTTTTTCCCTGCCTACATTAGGAACATAATCCAAGTCACACTCAGGATCAGGTGTGTTATAATTTATTGTCGCAGGAACAAATCCCTCATTAAGTGCAAGTGCACATATAATCGCCTCAATGGCTCCAGCCGCTCCTAAAAGGTGACCTGTCATTGATTTTGTAGAGCTTATCACTAGATTGTTTGCATGTTCACCAAAGCAGGTTTTTATTGCTGCTGTTTCAAATTTATCGTTATAAGGTGTAGACGTACCGTGTGCATTAACGTAATCTACATCAGCAGGCTCTATACCTGCATCCTTAATAGCTACTGCCATACTTCTTGCTCCACCTTCACCCTCTGGAGCTGGTGCAGTAATGTGATACGCATCACAGGTGCAACCATACCCAACTATCTCAGCTATAATATTTGCACCTCTTTTTTGGGCATGCTCAAGCTCCTCAAGTATCATTATACCCGCTCCTTCACCCATTACAAAGCCATCCCTATCTGCATCAAATGGTCTACATGCTTTTGTAGGATCTGGATTTGTACTCATTGCCTTCATTGAGCAAAAGCCTGCATATGACATTTGTGTTATAGGTGCTTCAGCTCCTCCAGCTATCATTATGTCGGCATCGCCACGCTGAATAACCTTGAACGCATCACCTAAAGCATTTGTTGAGGTTGCACAGGCTGTAATAACAGACTCATTGAACCCCTTTGCTCCATATTGTATAGCTACCTGACCTGATGCCATATTTGAAATCATCATCGGTACAAAGAATGGGCTTACCTTGCCTGGTCCTTTTGCTTCAAATATAGAATGTTGTATTTCAAAGGTTTCAAGCCCTCCAATTCCAGAGCCAATAATTACTCCCATACGAGTCTTATCAACCTCATCCAGATTTAGCCCAGAGCTTTCCATAGCCTCTTTAGAAGCAGCTACAGCATACTGAGTATATCTATCCATCCTCTTTGCTTCTTTTTTATCCATGTATTGACCTGGATCAAAGTCCTTAATTTCTGCTCCAATTATAGTAGTGTATCCTGTTGTATCAAATCGTTCTACTAAGCCTATGCCACACTTTCCTTCTTTAATGGCATTCCAGAACTCATCCTTAGTTTTACCCAATGACGTTATTGTTCCAATCCCTGTTACTACAACTCTTTTTTTCATGATAAACCTCCAACTCCATAATATGAAAAAAGTCCCATCATTAAACAATGAGGGACTTAAAAAACATCTTTATAACTTAATATTAACCCTTTGCGTTCTTAATATATTCAACAGCATCATTAACTGTTTGAATTTTTTCAGCATCAGTGTCTGGTATTTCTAAGTCAAATTCTTCTTCTAGAGCCATTATTAATTCAACTAAATCAAGTGAATCAGCACCTAAATCATCTATAAATGAAGCCTCAAGAACTACATCACTTTCGTCAACACCAAGCTGTTCTACAATAATTTCTTTAACCTTATCAAGCACTATACATTCACCTCCTTCCAATTTGTGATGTATATATATTAATTAACATCACGATAGCAATTATAAGCTATATGAGATATATATTCAAGTATATTTTATATATTCTTAAAGAATATTCTCATATAAAGATAATATTACATAACAAGTCCGCCGTCAACATTAATTATTTGACCAGTTATGTAGTCTGCATATTCAGAAGCAAGAAACGCTACTGTTTTAGCAACATCTGAAGAAGTCCCAAATCTCTTCAGAGGTATACCCTTTAAGTAGTCCTGCTTAACTGCATCTGACAGAACCTCTGTCATATCTGACTCAATTAGCCCAGGTGCTATAGCATTACAGGTAATATTTTTTGTAGCGTATTCCTTCGCTATTGATTTTGTAAAACCTATTATTCCAGCCTTTGATGCGGAATAATTAGTCTGCCCAACATTACCTATCTGTCCAATAACTGAAGTAATATTAATAATACGTCCATACTTTTGCTTCATCATATAGCGTATAGCACTTTTTGTACATAAAAATGTTCCTTTTAGATTAACATTCATTACTGAATCCCAATCTTCTTCCTGCATTTTTATAATGAGCATATCATTAGTGATCCCCGCACAATTCACAAGAAGGTCTATTCTTCCAAAGCTGTTAACTGCAGTATCTGATAGACTCTGTGCTACCTCTATGGATGCTACACTACCCTTTACAACTGCAACATTATGTCCAGCTCTCTTTAATTCCTCAGCTGTTAAGTCAACTTTATCTGTTGTTCCATTTAGTATAATATTTGCACCGTGTTCAGCTAGCACCGTAGCTATTGTTTTACCAATTCCCCTGCTAGAACCTGTAACTACTGCTGTCTTTCCATCAAGCCTCAAAAAACCTCACTCCTTTCATATAAATTCAGCCACGCATTTTGCACAAATAACCACTGTAAGCGGTTTCCAAGACATTTCGTCTTGGCGATTAATCAAGCTTTAAATTAATTTTTTATCAAAAATGAAGCTTGATTAACGCTTACAATAATGCTTTCACCTTTTCTACAGTAAGATTAAGACTCTCGATATTCTCAACATTGAAAATATTTACTGTCTTATCAATTTTTTTAACAAAGCCACTTAAAACCTTTCCAGGACCTATTTCAATAAAGGTATCTACCCCATCAGCAATCATTGTCTGAATACACTGCGTCCATTTGACTGTAGAGCTTACCTGTTGCTTTAGTAAGGGCTTAATGCTCTCCTTATCAGCTATATAGCTCCCTGTAACATTTGCTGCTACTGGAACAGTCATATTATTAAAAGCTATATTATCCATTTCCTTTTCAAGCTTTTCTCCTGCCCCAACAAGCATATCACAGTGGAATGGTGCACTTACATTCAAAGGTATGGCTCTTTTAGCCCCTTTGCCAGTTAATATCTCCATTGCCTTTTCAACTGCCTTAACCTCTCCAGCAATAACAACCTGTCCAGGACAGTTAAAATTTGATGCCTGAACTACGCCTTCTGAAGCCGCTTCTGCACAACCTTCTACCACAACCGCATCATCAAGTCCAACTATAGCTGCCATTGTACCCTTGCCAACAGGAACCTCTTCCTGCATATACCTGCCTCTTTTTCTAACTAAAGCTACTGCATCCTCAAACGCTATACTACCAGCAGCTACATGAGCTGAATATTCGCCAAGACTAAGTCCTGCCACTGCATCAGGCTTAATTCCTGCACTAAGCAATGGCTGCATACATGCTATACTTGTTGTTACAATTGCGGGTTGAGTATTCTCTGTCTTCTTAAGTGTTTCCTCATCACCCTCGAAAATCATTTTCTTAATATCAAACTTCAAGGCATTTGATGCCTTTTCAAATATTGCATCCGCCTCATGATAACTTTCTACAATATCCTTTCCCATTCCTATGTATTGAGCACCCTGACCACTAAAAATAAAGCCTATTTTTCCCATTTAAACACCTCTTTTTTAATTTCTTGTAATTAGTCGTATTTTACTTTGCAAAAATCTATTTATTTATCTAAGATAACCTGCCTACCAAGCTCATTTAAACTATAACCATTATTATAAGCACCATTTGATAACTGAGGCACCCCATGTAAGACCCCCACCAAAGCCAACCAGCACTAGATTATCTCCCTTTTTCAGGATACCTCTTTTATTACTCAAGTCAAGTCCTAGCGGAATTGAAGCCGAAGAAATATTACCTGTCTCGGCTATATTTGAATATACCTTTTCCTCTGGAATCTTCATTCTTTTAGCCGCACCGTCAATAATTCTCGTATTCGCCTGGTGTGGAAATACCATATGTATATCATCAAAGGTTATGCCAATTTCATCAATAGCCTTTTTACTGGCATCAGCCATTGCACCAACAGCAAATTTGAAAACCTCAGTTCCATCCATCCAAAGGTATTTTTCTCCACCATTTCTAATAGCCTTATCTTCTTCACTTGAAAATGAACATGGTAGAGTTATACACTTACCCTTTTCTCCTACAGAGCCTAGACAAGTACTAAGTATACCGTATCCCTCTTCTACTTCACTCAAGATTACAGCTCCGGCAGCATCACCAAATAATACACAAGTATTTCTGTCAGTCCAGTCAATAGCTCTTGACATACCTTCACATGATATAACCATAACCTTTTTATATTTGCCTGTACTTATGAAGCTCTGAGCTATCTCAAGTGCATAAATGAAGCCAGTGCAAGCAGCATTCATATCAAACGCAATTGCATTCACAGCACCTATTTCTCCTTGAATTAAGCATGCACTGCTCGGTGTCAGATAATCCGGAGAATTAGTTGTTAATATAATTGCATCTATCTCCTCAGCCTTAACACCTGCATTTTCTAACGCATTATTTGCAGCCGCTATACCCATTTTGTACGCTGGCATATCATCATCCAGAATCCTTCTATTTGATATCCCAGTTCTTTTAGTAATCCACTCATCAGAAGTGTCTACCATTTTCTCTAAATCTGAGTTTGACAATATTTTTTCAGGCAAATAGCTTCCTGTTCCTATTATTCCTATACTAGATTTCGACATCACCAATGTTATTTACCTCCAATTCCTTGATCTCTTCTCTTATTCTATCAATAAAGTTCTTTTTTGCTAATTCTATAGAATTAAGCACTGTATTCTTAATTGCTTTAAAGTTGCAGCTCCCATGACACTTATACACAATCCCGTTAACCCCTAGTATTGGAGTCCCTCCAAACTCATTGGGATCTAATGACTTCTTAAACACTTCAAAATTACTCTTTAGCATCATGTATGCTAATTTAGAAACTATATTTGCAGTAAATACCTTTTTAAGGCCATTAGACATATACTTACCAGAACCTTCCATCATTTTTAGCATTACATTTCCTGTGAATCCATCACAAACAGCAACATCAACCTTACCAGTTGCTATATCGTTACCTTCTATATTACCGATAAAATTAAAATTACTTTCTTTAAGCAAGGTATTTACCTGCTTTATTATCGGAAGCCCCTTTTCCTCTTCAGACCCAACATTCACTAAACCTATTCTGGGGTTATTCTTTCCCAAGACCATTTCTATGTAAGTTTTTCCCATTAACGCAAACTGCATGTAGTTGATTGGCTTGCAAGTGGTATTCATGCCAGCATCTGCAATAACTGTACCACCACTTAGGGATGGTACTACCGGAGTCAATGCAGGCCTATTAACACCGCGAATCCTCCCCAGTAGAAAGAGTGCACCCGTCATCAATGCACCTGTACTCCCAGCTGATATGAACACATCACCTAATTTTTCCTTCAGCATTTGAAAGCCAACCACTATAGATGAATCCTTTTTTTCCTTGATGGCTTTAGTTGGTGCTTCATTATTTGTTATTACCTCAGTTGTGTGTCTTATGCTAATTCTGTTTCCACTATATCTATATGTAGTCAGCAAATCTTCTATTTGCTGTTTATCTCCTAGTAATAGTATTTCAAAATCTTCTGCTGATTTTACTGCCTCAACGCAGCCCTTGACAATCTCTTTTGGGGCATTATCTCCGCCCATAGCATCTACCAATATTTTCAATAAATGTCCACTCCTCTATAACTGTATAACTTTAATACTAGTCATTATTATTCACTTTTCCAACCGATACAAGTATAAATTTACCTCGAAATACTTCCATCTGCTTTTCATATATAAACACCCACACAATATGATTATTTCTTCTAATACTCTTTACCTCAGCCTTAGCTATTAGTTTAGCACCCGAACTCACTGGAATTTTGTATTTAATGTTAGCTACACCAACCAGTGCTACACTGGCATCAATAACTGACATGGCAAGTGACTCAGCCATTGAATATATATAATGTCCTCTGACAATCTCATTCTCTCTAAAAACCATTTCATCTGTTGTCTCCAGCATGGATATTCCCCTTACATTCAACTCCAGATCAATAATTTCCCCAAATATTTCTTCTGTCTTAAGAGCCTTTACCTTTATATGATTTTCAGCTGCAACATTTTTTATTCTTTGTCTTAACTCTGGTACGTTTAACTCTAGTCTGTCCAATCTTATTGTTGGTATGCTTACATTTAGCTTTTCTGCAAGCTCTTCATCTGTCATAAAGGGTGAGCTTTCAATTATTTCCAACAAACGCCTATGTCTCTGTTTCTTGGGTAATGAACTACGACTCAATTCTTGTACACCTCTTTAATAAGAGAAAGCAAAAAGCCTCCCTCTCTATCTCATATATTTTACTAGTTATGCTTATGTTATATGCCTGCATAATTGTATGCTTATATCATTTGTAGCTTATATTATATGTATGCCCATATGATTATAATTATTACCTGATAATAAATTCAGCTAATAAAATTATATACTAAGCGTTTTTAAAATGCAACACTTTTTTAATTTTAATTTAATATCGGATTATTGTAAAATACGTAGCCTACTTGCCACCGCTAAAAAACGCGGAGAAAACTTACTTGACGCCTTATTGGACGTAACTATTGTGCCTGTCCCTGCTGGACAGTAACCACTTGCAAGTTATAGAATTTGTTTTTTTTTTCAAATCACTTGATTTTTGCTATTGTAGTATGATAAAATGTTTAATGCTGTTGCTTGATAAATTAAGGATTAATATATTACTTTTACATTTGGAACGGAGGTGTATTGAAGTGGCAAAATGTGATGTTTGCAATAAAGGAAAGCATTTTGGTATACAAGTGAGCCATTCTCACAGAAGAAATAATAAAGCTTGGATGCCTAATGTTAAGAGAGTAAAAATAGCTGTAAATGGTGCAGAAAAGAAAATGAATGTTTGCACAAGATGCCTACGTTCAAACAAGGTTCAAAAGGCTATATAATATGTTTTTGATATAACAAGAGAGTAGGAATTCCTACTCTCTTGTTGTTTTTTAATTATATATTTTATTGTGTAGATAACAAGTAGTTATTATTGTATTGAATTCAATATAATAAATCATTTATTTTTTTGCTATTCATTCAATGCATACCGAAGACTTTTTTTAAAAATGCACCTATTGCTTTAGGCATTTTAATTACCATAATTCTCATAAATATTCCCCCTAATAAACTTTTGACACTATTAGTATATTCAAGTGAAAATCATGGTGTTACACTTTTTAAATTAGATTTTAATGAAATTCAGCGTTTCATTTTAAATCTGTCTACAATATCATTCAATATTTTAAAATGGTCAATGCTATCTAGTTGATAGGTTACTTCTGATTCTCTTGGTACCAAAACTACCCCTAACTCACTCACGCCTTCAGGATAGCATTTATACTCATATATTTTTTGTCTACCATCTATACCTTCAGTATACATCCAAATAAATGTTGGTGAATTAACTAATGCATGCCTGATACCATCGGCAGTATGCACCGATTTACCATTTATATACAGAATAGTTTCTCCTCTCTGTAGCTTCATTTTTGCTGCTACACTTGCTGGTAATACATCTAGTATTCTTACTCCCTTTTGAGTTGCAAGAAACAGAGGCTTTCCATTTCTTTCTTTTATCAAGTCATATCTAATAATAAACTCATGTCCGACAATTGCTAGAAATGATCCGATTAATTTAAATATATCTATATTCATTGATAATATAGAAGAAATCAAAACTATACTTGCATAAACCAATAAATGTATAGCTCTTCCCTTAGCTTTCTTTTCTGGTAGCATAGTTATTGATATATCCCAGTATCCAGTAAAAGCCAAAACCCCTGTTACTCCTAGCATAACTGACATAGTCGGAATATACCCTAAAAAGCTCTGATAGTCAAAAATGGTGTGCCAATTAACATTTATTGGACTACTTAACCTTATACTGCTCTGATTTATAATAACCAAGAACATTACTGGTATAACCCAGTATCTCTGAGTGACAAAAGCACCTGCAATTTGCCCTTTATGCATAATGAATACTGGTACTGCCTTGCTGTTGTTTTCATACTTTACCAGTACAGCTTCAATAAAATGTATCAATGAAATAATGAACAATATTGAAGAAATATCAACTAATTCAGGATTAAAAAAATATGTATATACGCATACTATTGCACCTGCATAAGAAAAGCAAATAAACCTCTTGTTAATAATCGCTAATATAATTGTTACGTAAAAGATTAGTTCAAGCCCTTTTTCGGTAACAGATACACCGAAATATATGCTAACTATACCTCCAATGAAACCTGATAAAAGACATATAATTACCACTTCCTCTATATTTCTCTTCCACCAAAGCTTCTTGTTTTTTGTGAAATTAGAATCAAGCTCACTAACTACCTCAAGTCTTTTTTTTATTAGTATAAAGATAACTAAATATATAAAAATAAATTTAACATCTAAAAATATACTATATAGTAATTGCTGAGCTATAGCTTGTACTAATTCAAAAGAAGGCAATACCCTTCACCTCTACTTAAATTCACTCTGTAATAAACTCAACCAATTTCATACACTGAGGATATTATACCACATCTTATTCAAAGCCACAACATACCAAGCTATGCAGAAGTCACAAACAACTACCGTAAGCGGTTTTTAAGACATTACGTTTTGGAAATTCAACGAGCTTCATTAGAATTTTAATCAGATTTAAAGTTCATTAAGCACTCACAGATAAGCCTTTTATGCCTTAAATTCTTTTAATCCAAAAGGCTCTCCATGCCCTGGATAGACTTTTTTTATGTTCATTTGTGTTAGCCTTTTAATGCTTAAATCAAGCTTATTAAAATCATTGGCATTTGGTGCACTGCTAGGCTTTTTATTGTTAGTAAGGGTGTCTCCTACAATAATGTCATTTTGGGTAGTTAAGACTCCAATTGAACCCGAGGTATGTCCTGGAATATGCAATATTTTTGCATCAACCCCATATTTATTTAGTTGGTCTCCTTCTTTTATAAAAACATCAGGGCTGAAAACCTCAAATTCATCAAGCATTCTTTTTGTAATCTTTATAATATTTTTCTTCATCAAGAAAAATACTATTTTGAAGATAAGTGACTTAAAATGAAAGCTCTCCATCACTTTTTCTAAGCTAGGGTT
>QKEK01000290.1 GCA_003251775.1 Clostridia bacterium
TAGTAGTGTAATAATATTAAATGCCGTGGTTACCACAACAAGTGCAATTGACTTATATCCAAGCAATAATACGGGTAGCATTATTAGGGGGTTTAGTATTAATCTTATGGTATTCACGCCATGAATGAACACAAATTTTTCATATGCAGTCAATATAGCACAGAAAACACTTAGCGGAAATGTACATGCTACATTAAAAACTAGGATTACAACCATAATCTTAACCTTAGAAACCTCATCAGCACCTAATCCACTTTTATAGAAATGACCTATATTAAGATATATAATTATACCGATAATAATAGCTACTACGCTAGCTAGTAGGTTAAACAGCAAAAACATTCCATTGAGTGAATGCTCCCCTTCTTTATCCCCCTCCTGCTTACATTTAGCTATATATCTGATAATTGTATTTCCAAAGCCAAAATCCAGTATTGACAAAAAGCCAATAATTGAGGTGGCAAGTGAGTATAGCCCGTACTCCCCCTGTCCAACCATCCTTAGCATAAACGGGGTATAAATAAGCGAAATTACAATATTTATAAATTTTTATAAATTTCGAGGTATAACAAAGTATAGAGCCTGATAGAATTTGGTTATGCTTCATTTTCTTCTCCTGTTTCATCTCCTGCTTTTAATTAAGCCTGTACTTTAGTTTTGATATTAATTTTAGCTTACTTTTATCAGACCTTATTACCTTGGCAATAAAATATGATAATATAAGAACCACTAAGGTTTTTACAGGTATATACCAGCTAGGATTCGAGGGTATATAATTTAACGCCTTTATAAAAATAACATCTATTACATTAAGAATCCCAGCGTGTAAAACATAAATATAAAATGTATAATCAGCTAAATAGCTAATTCTAGCTTGTACCCTCTTTAAGTTCAAAAATACAATATACATACAAATTGCTCCCGATATAACAAAGGGCGAAAGATTTCCATAGAATATTAATGGATCTATAGAATGTATCTTCAATCGAACAATTATTTCTGTACCAGCAAAAACTAAGCTAGCTGAGGCTATAGTCCCTACTAAAAAAGGCAATAGCTTTGTTTTATTTATTGAGTAGTATTTTCTTAGTGAATACCCCAGAATAAAGTAGCCAAGGTATTTAACAAAGCTTATTATCCAAAACAAGTCACTAGTATATGTGATTATCATTCCAACAGGTATAAGTATAACACCCAGCTTTAGTGTCATTTTTTCCCCTATATCCTCTCTTAACCTAATCAAAAGAGGGCTTATTAGATACAACCCAAGTATCATATACATATACCATAAATGATAATATGGCTGTCCATTAAGCCAATTTAACAAAGGGCTGGTATAGCTGACTCCTTCCTCGTGGTTTAGTTCTTTTGCCACCTCATATATCATTGAATATGTAAAATAAGCTATACTCCAGATAATAAGCGGTATTAGAATTTTTCTGTATACTTTTTTATAGAAGTATCTATACTCTTTATTTCTATCATCATCCAGTATAAAAGCTCCGCTAAGCATTACAAAGATTGGCACAGCTGTTCTGGAGGTCGAGTTGAATAAATTGCCTATAGTAAAGCTAATGTCAGGATTATTAGTATTTGAGGTTACAAAGCTTGTAGCTACATGATTTAAAACAACCATAATGGTAGCTATAACCCTAAGTAAATCTAAGTTTTTTTCTCTCATTGCCACAAACACCTCGAATGTTTTGAATTTTTTCTTCTTGAGCTATTACAGCTTGAGTCTCTTTAGACTGACAGCCTCTATAGAATAGCAATGGTGTTGCGTAAATAAAAATCAATGGTATTAAATCAAGAAATCCAATGCCTACAGGCACTACCGACTCAAACAAATTATAAATTAAAAAGCCTATTAAAAGGGAGGAGAATATACACCCCTCTAGCAAATAAGCTCCTTTTATCCTTTTAAACACACTAAATAGATATATAATAAAACAGATACAGAAAAAGAGAAAAATAAAGCCGTTTGTGTTCAGAATATCTATATAGCTATTATGAAAGGAGTAAAACTTGATATTACTCAAGATTGTCTGAGTAGAGCCTGCACCATTACCAAATAAGAACTTATCCAGTGTCAGATTATCAAAGTAATACCTCCAAGCAACATCTCTGCCCGTCAAGCCATCGTTCGTTCTTATAACCGCATTAACTATCATCATGTTTATTTTGGGATTTAGCATTAGCAAAACCCCACTTAAGCACATTCCACATGCTATTGCAAGCTTTTGAATTAATCTTCCATTATAAAACTGATAGACAAAAACAATAAAAAAGCATGCTGTTGTTAGCAAGGAGTTTCTTGAAAATGTAAATACCAAGGTTGCAACAAAGAAAAGTAAGCACAGCAGGTACTTTCTTTTCTTACTCCTATAGTATAGGTATAGGCTTAGTGCAACAGCAATAAACATATAAAAGCCCATGCTATTCCTGTTACCAAATACTGATGCTATGTGTCGTCCGTTAAGGCTACCAAATGTACCAAGTGATGATAATATCAGGCTGTAATTTGTAACAAGATTCTGGATACATAAGACAAAGAAGATTGCAACATACCCCTTATAGAGATTCTTTAATGAGCCTTGGTCTATAGCAACTCTACTCATCAGGCAAAAAAATGTAGTAAAATTCAGCGTATACATGCTTGCTAAAACTAAATCCTGCAATGTTGCTGTTTCATGTCCAATTGCCAAGGCAATAATGTTTAGCATAAAGAAAACACATGTATAAAAAATGGCTTTTTTACTGAAGCTAATTCTGAAATAGCGAATAAAAATAACTGCAAAAAAGGCTATACACACAAAGTAGCCATTTAGTATAGCCGAAGCACTCCTTATGATATAAGGTATCAGCAATACAATTAAATACCCAAGCATAAAAAATATTATGTTATTATCAAATAAGAACCCTAATTTGTCAACGCTATCAGAGACAGCGGACAGCTTAAGCCCCTTGTTGTTGCACGACAAAGGCTTTGACCTGCTTTCTGACATACTAACCCCCCATGTATAAGGCACAAACAACCACCCCGTGGTATTTAAGCCATATAGTAACTAATTATTCATCATTAATTGTGGATATAGCTCTCAGCTTTCTATGTAATGACTGCTTTCCTTTTTTGTCCTTAATTTTATCTAGCAGGCTTCTTACCTCATTTATGTGTCCAATAGCACCATTAACGCTATATTGACATTGCACACCCTCCAGATTATTTAACATATCCAGAGGGCTAAGCTCATTTATTTTATTAAGATAAAACCTATCACCCTGATAATTAATATCATCTAAAAGATTATTCATCTTTTTCGAATAGATTATAGGCACAATAGGAATGTTATATTTTATTGCAATTATTGCACTATGGAATCTAGTAGCTACCAAAGCCTCGCATTTGATTATGCTTTCTATAATCTCTCTCTCATCCCCTGTGTAAACAAAAATATCTATGTTTTCTTTATATCTAGACTGCCTCAGTATATTAAAAGCAGCCGAAGTATCATTTTCATTCTCTGAATCAAAGGCGAAGAGACTTACTCTTCCATTCGTCTTCTTAATATATTCATCTGCAATATCACTCATTTTTTTGTAGTAATCATAATTCAGGCTAGTATTAGAAACAGAACGATAAACAGAAATTCCTATTCTCTTTTCCAAACGCTCGTTTTTCATGTTGTGTAAATCGTAAGAAAAAACGATATCAGGGTAATACCTTAGCTTTTTGCTCTTTAAAAAGCTACTTGATGCTTTATCTCTGACTGTGACCAATGAAGCAAGACCAAGCTCGATTCTGGTTATTAATTTTCCTATTTTCACCTTAAACACTCCAAAGTTGCACCCGATTATTGCTATATTTTTTCCCAGTAGCCTTAGCAGTAGTAATTCCCTTAAATTCAGAATCCTTTTTATGGTATTTACCTTGCTATTGAATATAAATATTGAGCCTCCTATTTTTATAAACAGGTCATACTGCTTATAAAATTCAAGCCTTTTGATTAATGAATTAGGCGGTGTCACCATCTCTATATTATTGAGCCCTTCAAAGGGAACAAACAGGCTTCTATCTGTGCATATAAGATGCACTTTATGTCCAGATAGTTTTTTTGCTAGTACCTTTATCATTAAATCATCTCCGATATTTTTGTCTAAATACGCTGAAACTAGTATGTTCAAATAACCACTCCTTTTCTGCAAGCTCTTATTGAGAATATTGGCTCTTATTTAAGCCTTTTACAGAAGAATAAAAAGCAAATACGCCCCTGTATACTGTTTTTAAATAATTCATTGTTTTAAAAAGCACATAATATTGCCAAAGCATTCTTTTAATTAATAAAGTATAGAAAATTCTATCTGTTAAGCTTTTTATACTGGTTATATTCATAAGCTTATATTTTTTAAAGGCCTCTTCTATAATCTGATTATTAAGCCTTGTATTTAATACACCCGAAACGCTTAAATCTTCATTAAACAATAGCTCTTGATTAATTGCATAAATAATCTCATGTATAGTCATGCTGTTTAATATTCTTGTG
>QKEK01000303.1 GCA_003251775.1 Clostridia bacterium
ATACAGAGATAGCCAAAACAAAGACCCACTTATGTACTACGCCCGTGTCGTAAGTCCTGGTGAGTTTACTGCTGAAGGCACAATAGCACAAGGGGTTAACGCAAAGGACAGTATACAGATAACTGAAAGGGATAGGATAGTAATTTCTGATAAATAGCATAATTGCCGATTCTAGCATAATCTTTAATCTAAGGGCTACTGTAATGGTAGCCTTTTTTTAAGATAAAGCTTAAATCCCAACCTCCCTTTCGCTATACTCAAGATACAAAGATTTAATAAACATAAAAAAATAAATAATTTTAATATTAGTAATTGACAATTATTTACGAATAAATTATACTTATACATATGTTAACATATAACAATATTAGTAGCATAATACAACTCTAAGTGATAAAATTCGACATATATACTATTTATAATTACTTGTATACGAGTATCTACTTTTGTGCAGTTTGATTGTTTATGTCAAAATATAAACAATTAAACTAGGAATGTAAAATAATAAGTATTGAAAGGGGAAGACATATGATAAGAAAAAGATTTTTAAATTAATATTATTATGTTTAATTCTTATAACGCTAGCTTCTAATACAGTTTTTGCTATTGATAATTATGAGCCAAATAATACTAGTACTACTGCTACAACCCTAAGTATATCTCAAACAACAGCATATGCTATTTCATATATTTCTACAGCTACAGATATTGACTATTATAAAGTATATATTAACCATTCTGGACTTTATTCTACAACGCTTTCAAACAACAATACAACTACAGATCCTTATGGAAATCTACCTGGTGACTATGATATGTACATTTATGATTCTAGTATGAGTATTTTAGATAGTTCTACAGGATATGGAACAGGTCTAGAACAGTGCTATTTTAATGTAACAAGTACAGGATGGTATTATATTAAAATAAATGGTTGGAATGGAGCTTGCAGTGCTTCAGTGCCATATAAGATTGTACTTCAGCATGGAGATTCGGCTATGTTTACAGAAGCTAGCAGATACCGTAGTTATAACGAATACGGATTTTTTGATAGAGTAGATGGAGGAGGACATTGGCAATCACAGGGGGTTGCATATAGTTATGGTGGTAAAGAAGCTTTTCAATACTATAGAGGAAGGATACAAGTAGCTACGACTAATGCAAGTACACCATTTGATAATTGGTCTGATTATAGTTCTTCTTATGTTCGTCCAGGAAGATACGATGGAGAAGGTTGGAATTATTGTGGCATTGATTGTTCTGGTTTTATACAACGATGTGCACAAGCAGCAGGAGATCGTTATAAAATAGCTAGGCTTGCACCTCTTAATAGTACTTCAGGTCAACCGAGTGAAGGAACACCAAATATTCAAGTAGCAGCTTCAAACTTTGGACTTTACTCAACTAGTATTAATGTAAATGATATGGAAACAGGAGATATTGCTTATTGGAGCACACATATAGTCATGCTAGCAAAGATTGATTTAAATGATGCTTACAGCAGTAGAATCATTGAAGCACAGGGGCAACCTTGGAGTAGCGGAGGGAGAGTTGTTAGAGAGGATCCTTTTTCAGATTATAGATATACTACTAAAACTATAGCAAGGTTAGATCAATAGAAAGGGGAGAATTAAATTGAATAAAAGATTGAAAATATCGGTTTTAATTTTAATTATTTCATCAATATTTGTTATTAGCTCTATTATTATAGTTGCTAAGAATGACAACTTAATAAAGAGCACTACTGGTAAAGTTATTGATATTGAGTTAGTAAAAAAACAAAAAGAATTGAAAACAGAAAAGAATAACTATAAAGAGCCAGGTAAAAAAGTAGTATTAGACGTTAAGTGGGGAGAAGGTGAAGATGAATTTAAGATGAGTACTTACCAAGAAGCATCAGATACGGATGTTTCTTATAGTGTTCCTGCTAGCTATACTATAGATAATAAAGGAAATGTTTATGTGTATGATACTCTGAATAGTAAAATTAAGGTTTTTAATGACAATAAGCTGGTCAATAGTATATTGGTTAAGAATCAAGAAATGAAAATTGAAACTAGATCTGGAGAGTTTATAAACTCTATGACGCCTCATGTATTAAAAGATATGGCAATTGATACATATGGAAACATTTATGCTGTATGTCAATTGACAAATAAAGCTTTAAGGATTGATGCATCTGGAGCTATAGAAGAGTGTTTCAAGCAACTTGAGGGAGAGGAAAGAGTTAATAGACCAGAAATGATAGAAATATTACCCAGTGGAAATATTATGGTTCAGGATAATATAGATTCAGTTAATACAACAAGGGTAAGAAAATTTGATATAAACGAAAATGTAATTTCTAGTAATCAATTATCTAATTATATTGATTTTAGTTTATATCAGTATGAGAATTCAATAGGTGATACTGTAAGCATTAATAGAGTTAGCCCATTTACAAACCAAATAGAGTTTAAGAATAAAAAAGATAACTCAAAGAGTGTTTCAAACTATACAGTAGAACCTGACAAAGAAACAGAAGTCAGTAAAAAACTTTTAGGTTGTGATGATGAAGGTAGACTTTATTTTTGGGTTGAAATTCGACCTCTTACAGAAAAGATGAAAGAATTAGGGTCTGATAGGTACTGGCAACAGAGCAAGGAATATATTGACAGAGTTGATGTGAAAAACGACCTTATTGATACTATCAGATTAGAGCATACCAATTGGTCAATGTCAAATTCTACAGCTAATAGCCAGAGATATATTAGAATTGATAATAGTGGCAGTGTTTATCAATTACAGATTAGTAAAAACAGTTATAAGATAATTAGATATAGTTTTGAATAATTATATATTTATTAGTTACTACTACATGTTTGGGGCTTTTGCACTTGCTATGAAAAAAATAGCTGTGCTCAGCTCCTTTTTTCATAGGGTATACCATTAATTAAAATAGATTTGTAAGGAAATTTGTGTGTTTATATGGTATAATATTTGAGATGAATATATTAGTATAAGTGAAGTTACTTTTTTTACTTAGCTTGTGCTAATTTAAATAGGAAAATTTGTTATTAAGCTACCAATAGTATTTACAAGGAGTAAGTTATGTCAATATCACAACCAGGAAAAAAAGTTCGCGGCTCTAATACTGGTATCCCTATAATGGCTGTTTTTGATTTGCTTGGCAAACGATGGTCTCTTGGTATAATATGGCAATTAGGCAACAATATGCTAACTTTTAGAGAACTTCAGCAACGATGTGACAGTGTATCGCCAGGTGTTCTAAATACAAGAATTAAAGAATTAAGAACAGCGGATATTGTCTATAAAGCTGAGTCTGGTTACGCTCTTACCAATCGAGGTAAAGACTTGCTATGCAGGTTGAAGCCTCTTGGTGAATGGTCATTGTCTTGGGCTAAAGAGGTTTATGATTATCCTAAATAACGGTAAAAGATTTATAATTTGTTCTCGCTGTGAGACTTAGTAGTCAGCTTTATAACCTTTTTTAGTGTTAACTATAATAGCAATCCTTTAACTAAGGGTTGCTATTATTTTAATAGTATGCTATTATATCAGTAGCACTATTAAATTAGTAGCATAAAACTAAGGGGGGATACATTATGCCAATTATCAATATTACAATGGGTCCAACAACAGAGGAGAAAAAGAAAGAAATCATTGATAAAATGACGAAAACACTTATGGATATTACGAATATGCCTGAAGAGAAGATTTTTACTATTATTAATGATTTACCTCTTGAAAACTTAGGAGTTGGGCGGAAAAGCGTTAAGGAATTAGTTGCTAGTAAATAAATACATATGATTCAGAAAAACTTCAAAGACTCTAGTTTTTGAAGTTTTTCTTTAGTGTATTTGCTAATTAATTTGTTACTTTTTAATAATACCCATTTATGGGACAAAGTCTATGAATAACCTATCCAATGACACTCCATAAGTAGAGGATTGCCAAACAGTGGTTCTTTTTCCCAATTATATAAGTGCAGAGATGGAAATTGCTTATAGTTGATTTTATAGTAACTATTCAGACTAAAGTTTATATATTTTTTTACTGTTACTTTTAAGCATTTAAGTGAAGACTTGAGGCATATAAAATAAGTCGTACA
>QKEK01000253.1 GCA_003251775.1 Clostridia bacterium
GTTCTTGCAACGGTAATTGGGTCTATTTCGTTATTACCGGGATTTATTACTTTCCCATTAAGTGGGCTTCTTCTCAAACAAGGTGTTAGCTATACGGTTATAGCGGCTTTTACAACAAGCTTGATGATGGTTGGAGTAGCTACACTCCCAATTGAAAGCAAATACTTAGGATTTAAACTGTCTCTTATCAGGAATATAGCGTCTTTTGTGATTGCAGTTATCGTATCTATAATAATAGGGCTACTGTATGGGGAGGTGCTTTGATATGAATACAAATAAGAATGCTCTAGTAAAAAAGAAAACAAATGTAGTGCTAGTTTACGGAATAGTCACCCTATATGCAGCTTTTGTTTTGTGCTCCTTTTTGCTAAAGCTGGAGGCAGGAATATCTATTGGTAAGAACACGAGCATTTTTGCTGTAGACATGCTTAAATTATTTCCGCCAGCGTTTATTCTGGTTGGATTATTTATGGTATGGTTCGAACGAAGAACAATAGAAAAGTATTTTGGTGAAGCATCTGGGATTTTTGGCTTTATTGTTGCAATTTTGCTGGCTTGTACGACCTTGTATCCCTTTGTAGTAGTTTTGCCAATGGCGTTGGTGTTATCAAAAAAAGGTGCACGGGTTAGTATTGTGTTGACGTATTTGGGAGCTACTGCAGTATGCCGCATTCCTATGACTATATTTGAGACCAGCTTTATTGGGATAAAATTTTCGATTATACGGTATGCAGTGTCATTGCCTTTGATTGTCTTCAGTTCATTGCTCATGGAGAAAATGCTTGGTAAGGACTATTTTGAAAAAAATAATTTGACAACTAACTATGAATAATAAGTCTTAAAGTAAAAGCAAAAACTTCCTGTTTACACCTATTAATCAAGGTGCTATAATGTATTAAGTCAAGTATGGGGAATCAATTTGATAATACATAGCAATAATGAGTAAATCAGACGGTCGCGTGTGTAGTGCTGAAAAGCCGCATACGAGGAAAGTCCGGGCTCCAAAGGGCAAGGGTGCCGGGTAACTCCCGGTGAAGGTGACTTTATTAAGGAAAGTGCAACAGAAATAAACCGCCAATTATAATTGGTAAGGGTGGAAAGGTGAGGTAAGAGCTCACCGGTTCTTCGGTAACGGAGAACGCTCTGTAAACCCCACCTGGAGCAACACCGTGATGCGGGACATATGGGCTGCCCGTCCGTACCGCAGGGGTGGCTTGAGCGATGTAGAGATGCATTGCCTAGATAGATGACTGTCAGATACAGAACCCGGCTTATAGATTTACTCATTATCTATTATAAAATTTCATAAACTAAACGAAAAAAAAGACACTTGCTTTAACGCAGGTGTTCTTGTTGTACAGGTAAATAGTTTTCTACGCTGTTCACTATCATTGATAGCGTTACAGCTTGGGGCTCTTTATCTTTTATATAACCGCAAATATTTGAAAATCAGGAGGGTAATATGTAAACATAATAAAAAGCCATGCTAAAAAGATGATGGTTATATATGAAAGCATTCTATATCTTGTAAATTTCTTTTCTGAGCTTATAATAAGATAGCTAATAAGCTGACAGAAAAAGCCTGCTAAAAAGGAGATAAGTATGTCTACCCATAAGTAATGCTTTGTAGTAAAATAGGTGTATCCATAGAATGCAGTTGGAATAAAAAATGGAATAAACAAAAGCCCTAAAGCCTTTCCAAATGCGAAATTAGATTTCAGATAGAAAAATCTGAAATACTCATATAGTGCAAAAATTAGTGCAGCCCAAAAACTGATTTTCACATGCTCCCATACGCTTTCGTTTATAGCTGACACTAAGGAAAACATAAATATTTTAGTATACTGAAAAAGAAAGTGTAAAATACAGGTAAGTATAAAAATAATAAATACTCCAGCAAATTCAAGCTTAAATGAGGTAGTTCTAATACGAGTGCTATACATAAACTTCTCCTATTCAAACAATACTAATAAATTATCATAGTAAAGTTTATGTTAGCACTTTTATATTTATCCCTTTTTGTTGTAAATACAGTTAGAGGAAAAAAGACTATCTATGCTCTATTTATTGAAATATAGAGAAAAGAGGGTGTAGGAACTTAAAGTTTGGTTACACCCTCTTAGTATAATTCTTAGTACAATGACCACTAATCAAGGAAATTATTCAACTTTTGGTTAAAACTAAAGATCAGTAAAAACTCGTTCAGGAGGAACACTCTTACTGCTTTTTCTTAAAAAGAATGTTGCTAAAAGACCTATGACTGAAAAGATTGCCATAGCTAGAAAAAGATTTGTATATCCATTGTTTATAACGCTTTGGAAAACGGCTTCGATTTGCTGACCCGAATCATCAATACCCTTTGTAATAATTTTGCTTATGTTTTCTGGTATTCCTAAGTTGGAAAATATACGCTTTAAATCTCCTATGATAGTAGTTACATCAGAGCTTTTAAGGCTACTCATTAATTCAGTAGCTTTGGGATTATTTGAGAAGTCCATCATGCTGGACATATCAGGCATACCTCCCGACATCGAAGAAGAGGCTGTAGTAGCATTGCCAATATGACTGCTAGCATTCCCCATGTTACTACTTGCATTTCCCATAGCATCAGAGGAAGCACCCATCATGCCTGTCATTGAGGACATAGCACCATCGAAGGCTGATTTTAAGGTGCTCATAAGCTCGGTTTGTAGTTTTCCTGCAGCGTTCACTATAAAGCCAATCATTATTCCGGGTGAAATTGTTATTCCTATAGAGCGTATGAGAGATAAGGTTGCAAGAGCAGAAGCCCCTTCATCCTCTTTAACCGCTGCTAAAGCCAGATAGTTTAATGGAGCTCCTGATGTAAAACCAACACCAAAGCCAATTAGTGCAAGCCCAAGAAAAACAGACCAAGTCATCATTGTTTTTGCTGCTATTAGACCAAGAAATATCCCCCCACAAGCTATGAAAAAGAATCCAAGGAGAAGAACTAGCTTTGCACTTTTCTTATCAATTAGCTTTCCGCTTACAGGGGCGGCAAAGCCAGAGAAGACAGCCAGTAAGGTAACCATATATCCTCCAGCACCTGCCTTTAGCTTAAGTGTGTTCTCAGCAAATTGGGGAATAAAAATCATACCCATCATACTCATTCCAACAATAAGGGCTAGTATTAAGGTTATACACATTTGTCTATTCTTAAAGTAGGACATATCAAGCATAGGGTCCTGAGCCTTTAGCTCTACATAAATCATCACAGGCAGGAATACAATGAAAATAATCAAGAATGGAAATACCTTTATAGTTTTAAGTGTGTCTATAAAATTAAAGAAGTCGATATTTGTCAAAGCATACATAAAGCTTGCAACCACTATTGTTACTAATATTGCACCCAGAACATCAAGCTTACCCTTTGACTTTTTCTGAACATTTTCTATTGAATTGCTTAAAGCGATTATAACAATACCAATTGGCAGATTTATATAAAACAGCCAGCCCCAATTACTACTTCCAGCTATATCAAGGATACCGCTTCCCAACGTTGGACCTAGTATAGTAGCAATACCAAAAATTCCTCCCACAAGTCCTAAAGCAGTTCCTCTCTTTTCCTCACTGAAGCTTTGTCCAATAACTGTTGTAGCTATTGGCATAATTCCTCCGCCACCGACTGCCTGAATGAATCGGGCTACCAGAAGAAAGCTGAAGCTTCCTGTTATGTTTGATAATCCGCATAGCACAGAGCCTAAAGTAAAAAGTGCAATTGAGATCACATATACCCTTTTATGCCCATACTTATCTGCAAGCTTTCCTGTTATTGGCATAGAAACTGCATAGCAGAGAGTATAAATGGTTATCATCCAAATCCCTATATTTCTGTCCACCCCAAAGAAATTTTGGATTATTTCTCTTGCAGGGGATACGATGCCGGTATCCATTGCTCCCATAAAGATACCTAGCAGAAATAGAACAAGTAGTAGTGTTTTTGATTTATTTTGAGTTTGAGGGTTAGAATTCATGTTTTATCTCCTTTCTATGGTTGTTATTTAGGTTGTTCTACTGTATTGATAACACAGGATACAATATTTTTGAAGGTAGTAAAGTTTACCTGACTGCTATGAGAAATAGTTATCAAATTCTCAGCTAACCATTTTGAAAATTCATCTAATTCAATATTTTTTGCAAGAATAATTCTGCTATTTTCAATTTGTGCACTTAACAAATTATTGATTATAGATATAAATTTAAGCCTCATGTCGCTATAATGGTGCATATCCTGTATTCTAAGTATCATGTTGACCTGAAGCCATATTGAAAGGCTTGCACCAAAAAAGCTTTTTAAGGCTGTGTAAACATTGGTAATGCAGTCAAAGATATTTTCGTTAATATCAAGTTCCTTTTCAATACCTAGTATGCACTGTGACCAATCCTTTACCATAATTGCAATTACTAAATCCTTTTTTGCAGGGTAATAATTGTAGATGGTTCCAAGACCAATATCACAAACATTAGCTAGCTTTCTCATGCTGAATTTGTCATAGCCAGCATTAGTAATTAAGCTTTTGCCTTTATCAAGTAGTATTTCGTTTATGTTCTCAATCGGCTTACTCATATTAACCCCCCCATGCCTGCGACACAAATAACCACCGTAAGCGGTTTCTAAGTTATTTCATCTTAGCAATTTTTAAAACTGTAATACTATTTTATCAAATCGGAAGTTTTAAAAACGCTTACATACTAACCTCCTTTCTACTTCGGTTGTATTATTTAACTAAACAACACAAAAAGCAAAAATTGTTTAGTCCTAAGTTGTTTTAAGTATACTGAGTAATACAAACACCTGAACAATGTTCATGTGTTTGTATTATAATACTCTTTATTGTATTTGTCAAGAAAATCAAGTGGAAGTTAAATATACAATTTAGAATTACTTTTTTGTGGTTCTTTTTCTCTTTTCAAATTGGCTAAAACAAGCTATAATAATAGTGTTGTTTTTTGTAAATAGGGAAGGATTCTTATATAAG
>QKEK01000138.1 GCA_003251775.1 Clostridia bacterium
AAATAGCGATATTGTTAAAAATTTAGCAAATTTTTATCAATACTATTGCAAACACATTAAATTTACGTTATAATCGAAAATGATTGTTTATCTGTATAATTGGGGAAATTGGATAAAAATAATTTCCTCTTAATTAATAAAGAAAAATTCTACAATATTAATAGGTGGGGTGGAAGAGAATGGCGACTATGGACAAAATAAACAACCTCAGTGCATTAAAACAGCAAATTAAGCTGGGTGGCGGCGAAGACAAAATTAAAAAACAGCATGAAGCCGGAAAAAAGACAGCAAGAGAGAGAATAAATCTTTTGTTTGATGAGGGTAGCTTTGTTGAGATTGACTCTTTTGTTGAAACAAGAAGTGTTGAATTTGGCATGGCAAGTAAGAAAATAAGCGGAGATGGCGTAGTTACAGGATATGGTACTGTTGATGGCAGGCTAGTATATGTATCATCACAGGATTTCACTGTTATTGGTGGTTCACTTGGTGAAATGCACGCAAAAAAGATTACTAAGGTTATGGACATGGCGATGAAAATGGGTGCTCCATTTATTAGTATTAACGATTCTGGTGGGGCAAGAATAGAAGAGGGCATCGATGCACTAAGCGGATTCGGTGATATTTTCTATAGAAATACACTAGCATCTGGTGTTATTCCACAGATTTCTGTGATAATGGGGCCTTGTGCAGGTGGAGCGGTTTATTCTCCAGCAATAACTGACTTCGTATTCATGGTTGAGAAAACCAGTCAGATGTTTATTACTGGACCATCTGTTATAAAGGCTGTTACTGGTGAGGATGTTACATTTGAAGCTTTAGGTGGGGCTGAAGCACATAATAGTACAAGTGGTGTAGCTCACTTTAAGAGTGCTTCAGAGGAAGAATGTATTGCAGATATTAAGAGGCTATTAAGCTTTTTACCAGATAACAACTTATCTGATTCTCCTTTCTTAATATGCGAGGATGATCTTAATAGATTGCCAGAGGAATTGAGTGAGGTTATACCTGATAGTCCTAATAAAGGCTATGACGTATTAGATATTATCACAAAGGTAGTTGATAACGGTGAGTTCATGGAAGTGCAAAAGCATTTTGCTATGAACATTGTTGTTGGTTTTGCTAGGATTAATGGTAGCAGTATTGGAATTATAGCAAATCAGCCAAAGGTTAATGCAGGCTCTTTAGATGTTGATGCTTCAGATAAGGCTGCAAGGTTTATCAGATTCTGCGACTCGTTCAATATACCTTTAGTAACCTTTACTGATGTACCAGGGTATTTACCAGGTGTTAAACAAGAACACAGTGGTATTATAAGACATGGTGCGAAGCTTTTATATTCTTTTTCTGAGGCTACTGTACCAAAGATTAATGTAATAACAAGAAAAGCATATGGTGGTGCCTATATAGCTATGAACAGTAAGCACTTAGGTGCTGATATGGTATTTGCATGGCCGACAGCTGAAATAGCAGTTATGGGTCCTGATGGTGCAGCAAACATAATATTTAAAAAGGATATAGCTAATGCTGATGATCCTATCGCTTGTAGAGCAGAAAAGATACAGGAGTATAGAGACAAGTTCTCAAATCCATATGTTGCAGCAGCAAGAGGATATGTTGATGATGTAATTGAGCCTGCAAGTACAAGAGTAAGACTTGCAAGTGCACTTGAGATGCTTGCTGGTAAAAGAGAGAACAGACCATCTAAAAAGCATGGTAATATACCTCTCTAATTTAATGTATTAAAAAGCACTTGCTTTTAGGAGAAATCCAGAAGCGTGAAGTCTGTTAAATATAATAGCTGTATTAATAATAGGTTCAGGAGGATGAATTGTTATGAGAAAATTTGTTATAAACGTAAATGGAAATCAGTACGAAGTAGAAGTAGAAGAGGTCGGAAATGGCAGTGCTGTATCACAGCCTGTTGCGGCACCAGTAGCACCAGTGGCTGTAAAGGCTGCACCTGCACCTGCAAAGGCGGCACCTGCGGCAAAGGTTGACGCTGCTGTACCAGCTGGAGCAGCTACAGTAGTAGCACCAATGCCTGGAACAATATTGAGCGTGAATGTAGGCAGTGGTGATCAGGTTAAAAAGGGCGATGTATTAGTTGTACTTGAAGCAATGAAGATGGAAAACGAGATTCAAGCACCTAAGGATGGAGTTGTAGCATCTGTTAATGTAGCTAAGGGAGCATCTGTTAACTCTGGAGATGTATTAGTTTCATTAAAATAATTAGGAACTACATAGGCGTTAGAACATAAATGTAGGGAGGTTACCGTAATGGGTATGAAAATAACAGAAACCGTTTTGAGGGATGCACATCAATCACTGATAGCTACTAGAATGACTACAGAAGATATGCTTCCTATAGTTGAAAAATTGGATCAGGTGGGTTATCATTCACTTGAATGTTGGGGTGGGGCTACATTTGATGCCTGCCTAAGATTTTTGAATGAGGACCCTTGGGAAAGATTAAGAAAGCTAAAGGCTAAGGCAAAGAATACAAAGCTACAAATGCTGTTAAGAGGACAGAATATACTAGGTTACAAGCATTATGCAGATGATGTGGTAGACTATTTTGTACAGAAGGCTGTATACAATGGTATGGATATAATTAGAATATTTGACGCACTAAATGACCCAAGAAACCTAGAGCGTGCTATGAAGGCATGTAAAAAGGAAGGTGGTCATGCACAGGGAACAGTATGCTACACTATTAGTCCATTCCATGATTTAGAACAATTTATAAGAGATGCAAAGGGACTTGTTGAGGCTGGAGCAGACTCAATTTGTATCAAGGATATGGCGGGGCTTTTGACACCGTTTAAGACCTATGAAATTATTAAAGCATTTAAAGAAAATGTTAAGGTGCCAATACAGTTGCATACTCACTGTACAAGTGGTGTTGCTGAGATGACTTACCTAAAAGCTATTGAAGCTGGCTGTGACGTGGTAGACTGTGCTATATCACCAATGTCAGGTGGAACCTCTCAACCGGCTACTGAGCCACTAGTTGCTACACTACAGGGTACTAAGGATGATACTGGATATAGCCTTGATTTACTAAGTGAAATAGCTGCATATTTCAGACCTTTAAGAGAAAAGTATCTTGCAAGTGGTTTACTAGACCCTAAAGTAATGGGTGTAGACATTAACACATTAATCTATCAGGTTCCAGGTGGTATGCTTTCAAACCTAGTTTCTCAATTAAAGCAGGCTGGAAAAGAGGATAAGTTTGAAGATGTTTTAGCAGAAGTACCTAGAGTTAGAGAGGACTTTGGATATCCTCCATTAGTTACACCAACTAGCCAGATTGTTGGAACTCAGGCGGTTATGAATGTTGTAGCTGGAGAAAGATACAAAATGGTTCCTAAGGAATCAAAGGCACTTGTAAAAGGTCAATATGGTAAGACACCTGCTCCTATTCCAGAGGAAATTATTAAGAAAATTCTTGGTGATGAGGAAAGAATAACTCATAGACCAGCAGATGACATAGCACCAGAGCTTGAAAGCATCAGAAACGAAATGAAGCAGTATTTAGAGCAGGATGAGGACGTGTTATCATATGCACTGTTCCCGCAAGTAGCTCCTAAATTCTTTGAGTACAGAAAAGCTCAGAAATATAAAATAGACTCTGATATGGTGGACTATGAAAACAAGGTGCATCCACTGTAAGACCAAATGTTCTGGAAACCGCTTACAGTGGTCGTTTGTGCCACATGTATGGCGGAGTTAATATCAATCACTTGAAAAATTAACGAAGAGATTATCTTAAGGCTTTAAGGTAATCTCTTTTTGATCGCTAAAATTGTTTAATCCCTATGACTATATTTTGGCAAATTAACTTATATAACTTGCTAAAATTAAGTACTCATAAATTAAAAACATTGACAATGCAATTTGATTTACTAATACAAAGTAGCAAATCAACAATCATTGCATACAATAGAGTGTAATTCTTTTTTTGGGAGGTCTATTTATGCAAATACAGGGCTTTGGTTATTCAAATATGCCATCTCAGCAGCAAATAAATCAAGCTACTAATAATATGTATAGTAACAATATGTACAATAAAATGTATAGTAATATGACAAATCATACTAGTGTAAATTATATGAGTCCAGCCAATACATTATATAGTCCAGCCAACGTTGCTTACTCTATGAGAGCATCAAATATGGTTAATCAAGCAGGTTTGAGTAACATGCCACAACCCACACCGTATCCAATTAATATGAACACTTCTATGTATAATAATAACTATAACAATGGTATGGGTGTGATTCAACCAGAACAACAAAAAAATAGTTATCCTGTAGAGGAGATTGAAAAAATGTATCCAGAGGTATACTATAAGATATACCCTAAGGTATGCAGATATTGTGATATGTTCAAATATAATTATGGTTTTAGATTTATACCAAATAAGGAACAATTCGAGGCTATATGTGATGAGATTTATAATGAATTAGAAAAAGAATTAAGTATTAATAACAAAGTGATGAACGATAACTCAGGTACGCAAGTTAAGGCTGAAGCTTTGGAAGAAAAAAATAAAGAGCTAGATGAAGAAACAAAGGATATTCAAACGCGTGAGATAGAAAATTCAGATAACCCTATGGTAGATTCAGAAGACGCAATCCCTGTTATCAGAACTACCGATGCGAGAAGAGATTTTGACAGAGGCGATAGAGCGTATGACAGAAATAGAAGTAGAACAGATAGAAGAGACATAATAGATAGAAGAGATAGAAGAGAGTTACGAGACAGAAGGAGATATGACGATAGATACTATGGTAATTATGGTGACTATGATCTGCTTGACTCATTAATAAAAATACTACTTATTAACAGATTAATAAAAAATTATTGACAAATCTTCATTTTTGCACGACAATAGATATATAGAGCATGTAAAAATGCTCTATATATGGAGTCTAACTAAAAAATAGCAAAGTGAGGAACGTGTGCATTGTTAAAGGTTTTATTGGTCAATGACAGTAAATTTGAAACTATGGTAATCACGGATATATTAAAAACACTTCGTTATGAGGTTAAGGTTTCAAATGAATCTGATGTTTTTGATGACATCAAGTATTTGCACCCTGATTTTGTAATTATTAATTATATTATGAAAAGTCTAAGAGGGGATCAACTTATTGCACGAATTAAGCTACAAAATCCTTACGTTAAGTGTATTCTATCTTCTAGCAATCCTATTCAATTGGAGGATTTTAAAATGAATAAGGTGGATTCTGTTTTTCAGACTCCAGTTAATAAGGACACGCTTAAAAGAATACTTATTCAGGAAGAAGAAGGATTTAAAAAAGAAAACAGAATAATGCTAATGTGTCCACATTGTAATAAGGAGTTGGACGCTTTAAACTTAGAATATAATTTTTGCCCGTTTTGCGGTAATAAATTTAGAGCTTAAGCTGGTAATATAGATAGTGTAAGTAATTTTATTAATGCTTGCTCTAAGCTGGTTTATATTATCTCCTAGTATTAATACAAATGGACATACATTCATTTTAGTAGTGGTAAGCTTATGAATACAGTGGTACCCATACCTAGTGCACTTTCAAATCTAAGTCCATACATATTACCAAAATATAGTTTTATTCTGGAATTTACATTTTGAACACCGATACCAGAACTAAAGGATTTTTTATCCTTATACTCATTTTTTAGAATGTTACTACAGGTTTCTTCGTTCATTCCTATTCCATCATCTTCTACTTTTAGTATGATTATCTCATTCTCTTTATATGCATGTATGCTTATTGTTCCTTTTTTGTCACTATTCTTAATGCCATGATAAATTGAATTTTCAACTATAGGTTGAAGCAATATATTTAGGGTTTTGTATTTTAATATATTTTCGTCAGCGGTTATTATATAGTCAATTTTGTTTTGGTATCTCATGCCTTGAATAATCAAATAGTTTCTTACATGCTCAAGCTCTTCTTCAATGGTAATTAACTCTTGTCCACGATTTAAACTAATTCTAAAGAAGCGGGAAAGTGCCTCAATCATTTTTATGGCATTATTATTATTGCTAGCAATCATCCATATTATGGAATCTAGAGTGTTGTATAGAAAGTGTGGATTAATTTGAGCTTGAAGGACTTTTAAATATGACTTTCTTTTTTCTTCTTGTTCAGATACTACCTGTTTCATTAAAGCGTTTATACGTTCAAGCATTTTATTAAAGCTGTGAGATAAGGTACTGACTTCATCATTAGTGCTTATATTAGCTCTTATATTAAGATTCCCGTTATCAGCTTGATTCATCATACTTGCAAGCTTAAGTATTGGATTTGTAAACCTTTTTGTGAGAAAGCCGACCAAAATGATAGTTACAAGGAAGCATATAATTCCTGCCAAGAAAATTATGTTTCTTATGCTTCGTGCCTCCGAAACCATATCTGAATAGGGGGTGACTGCTACTATTGTCCAACCAGTTTTATCTATATGCTTATATACGAATTGTTGCTTTTCATTATCAATTTTAGCTATACAGGAGCCAACCTTTTGATTTAGTATGATAGGAAGGACATCTTGATATAATTTGTTTTGTAAATTAAAACCTTCAGTTATATAATTATTTTTCTCATTAAAAATGATATCTCCCGAATCGTTTACAATAAATATATAGCCATTTCCTATTAATTGTGAAAATCGACATACATCCTCAATTACCTTCATATTAACATCAATAAGAACAATACCTATTTCTCCCAAACCATCATATCCCTCAATCTGCCTACTTATTGATAATACATTTTCGTTGTTTTTTGTAATATAGGATTGTTTATGAGGGTCTGTAATAATAATCTTCTTATTCGTTTTTAAGGTGCTAATATACCAGAAATCATTTTCAAAATCATATTTTGTATTAATATTGAGATTAGAGCTTTTATATAGAGCTAACTCATTCTTACTGAAAATTAGAATTGAAGCAATATCCTTATGAGTATAAATTAGGTTACCTAAAAGCTCAATGCTTTTCTCAAAGTTTTGAGAAATATAATTTGAATTTCCCAAATAACTATTGTTTTTGACTACTTCATTATGTTTTTTTTCAATCAGATAATTCTGAATATAGAGATTATATATTACTATATCTGTTATGCTTTCAATACCATTAATATAATCATTAATATTACTAATTAGATTACCTAGAACCTGGTTAGAGTACCTTATATTATTTTTTTGTAGCATATTACTGTATTTGGCCACAGAAAAATATAATGTAAATCCTACTGACAGTGTAATAACAATAGAAAAAGAAAGGATCATTTTTGTTTTAAGCCCAAATAGTAATCTTATAATAGCAGATTTTATTCTTAATAGTAGCCTATTCATTATTGCCCCCCTTAAACTTGGATGGGGAAATTCCAACAAGCTTCTTAAATAAAATACTAAAATAGTGTGGATTAGAAAAACCAGTACTATATGCTACTTCATATGTTCTTAGGTCTGTAGTTTGAAGTAATTCAATTGCTTTGTTTATCCTAATGCTATTTAAATAATCTATAAAGTTTTGATTCATTTCCTTCTTAAATAGAGTGCTTAAGTAGGAGGCGTTAACATTAACGTATTCTGCACTTGAAGATAACGAAATACTATCGCTATTATAATTTTCGCTAATATATTCGATGACCTTGCCTATAATACTAGAATTATTTCTTTCTATAGATTTAGAGATTTCATTAGCGACGTTAATAGCAAATTCTGTAGTAGCGTTTGCCAGCTCTTCAAGCGTGCTTAACTTTTCCATTTGCTTGAATAGAGAGACTCCCTGCTCTAAAACTGATGAAGACGACTCTTTTGTAATAGTAAGCTGCTTTAGTAGTGAGGTTATAATATCAATAAATACTATTTTTATATTAGCAGAGGTAATATTACTCTTTTTCTTAAGCGACAAAACAATTAAAGATGCTGCCTGACGAATTAAATCAGAATTCGTTGATTTTACTGCATCCATAAACTTAATATAACTATCATGAGGATATATTAAGTTTGTTTCAACAGATTTAATGTCTTGGATATCATAGATGTTGTCTTTCCCATAAATATACTTGCTTTCTAATGCCAAAACTGCTTCATTATAGGACATGTAAAGATTATTCAATTCATTTACAAAGGAACCTTTTGCGGTAGTTACCTGTATATTAAGGTGATAGTTAACGTTTGTTTTGAGGATATACAGCAATTTATAAATAATAGAGTGATTTTCACTAAAACTAAACATCGAGTTAAAGCAATATATAGCAATTATCCTACCTTTGGAATCATAGAAAACAGGATTATTTGAGGCAAAGGTTTCTTCAACAATGTTTTTTACGGCAAAGGAATACAGCTCTGCGTCATTATATTCAAAATTGTTTAGATCAGGTTCAATAATGCATATTAAGTAAGGGCCTTTGCGTATAGGTAATTCTAAAAAATCTATAGTTTTTGCATATGTTTTTACTTCACTTGAATTATTCAGCAAAGAGTTTAAAAACTTTTCTACGAGTAGAGGCATACTTTGATGCAACTGTTTTCTAACCTTATTTAAATGCTCCCGTACGCTTTTTGTCTGGTCAAGCTTTGCTTTTATTTCACGCATTTTTTCTGTTAAAGAGGTAGGTCCTATTGGTTTAAGAATATAATCAAGCACTCCATAGGTTATTGCTGATTGTGCATATTTAAACTCATCGTAACCACTTAGTATAACAATATTGGTATCGGGAAGCTGTTCTCTCAGCTTAGAACTTAGCTCTATACCATCCATAAAGGGCATACGTATATCAGTTAAAACCAAATCTGGTTTAACCTTAATTGATAGCTCTAGTGCTTCAACACCATTTTCAGCTTGAAAAACTTCTGTAAAACCCAGAGAAGACCAGTCTATAATATTTATGATTGACGTTCTTACGAACTCTTCATCATCAACAATTAAGAGCTTATTCATATATTTACCTCCAGTATATTGATTCTGCTACAGAATAGAGTGAGGAAAAATATTTATGTACACAAGCTTACCCTCGTTTTAAGAATAATAGTATTCTCATTTCATTATATATTAAAAATAAACAACAGTAAATATATTTAGTTTCAAAGCTTTTTCAAAAAAGATAATCTAAAAAAAACGACCAATTATGCAAATTCTTTTAATGGACATATATTTAGAAAACGCTTATATTATGTATACAGATTTTACTTACAATCGTATGCTTTCTATAATTTGTATAATCAGAAGTAATTGAAACGAAGAAATTAATTGTTAAGGGGGAGACAATCATGAAAAAGTTACAGAAACCACACCTAATAAAGTCAAGTGTAAGAAAGAAAATAATAGTAACTGTAGTGATTATTGTAGTTCTACTAGGCATGTCAAATTTACTTTCTATTTATAATAGTCTATTAACAAACAAGGAATATTATAAAGTGTTAGAGCAAATCAGTGATTCCTATAGCGTTATATCTATGGTTAATCAGGTTGAGCCTCAGCTTTCAGAATATATTACTGATAACAATAATAAACAAAAATTTAGTTATAATGAAATAACTACGAGTATTGAAATTACACTAGAGGGCTTGACAAATAAAACTATAGACAAAAAAGGTCTCAGTCATTTAATCTCTGCTACCAGACTCATTAGCTCTATGAAAGATAGTATAGTTAATATTGAGAATTACTTAGATAATAATAATCTAGATGAAGCCATTACGGAACGAAATAATATCAAAAGTATTGCCAAGTTTACATCAGATGCTATTCAGGGATATACATTTTTCTTATTGGGGCAGATTAAGGTTTTAAATGTAGAGATTGAGGCAAGATCAGCATTGTATGGAAAAATTGCATTGATAGTACTAGGCTTTGTACTAGTAGGTGCAATTACTATTACCTTGAAAATTTCAAAAGACATATCGAATCCCCTCAAGGTGGTATGCAAAAGTGCAGAACGAGTGGCTGAAGGCGATTTGACAGCAGAGAAAGTAGAGGTTAGAACAAAGGATGAGACAAAAGCATTAGCTGATGCTTTTAACTTAATGGTGGGACATATAAAGAAAAGCATGCTAATGTTAAGTGAAATGAGTAATCTGGTTCATAATACTTCAAAACAGCTTTCCTTAATTGCTGAGCAGAATAATCGGGCAGGAGAAGACATTTCTGATTCAATTATACAGATGGTGGAAGGGATAAGAAAACAAAGTGGGGAGTATATAGAAAATAGAAACCATATAAAGGAGATTTATAAAATTGCAGAAAGAATTGATAAGAGTGATAGAGGGATTGTTGAAAGTACAAATAGAACCGTCCAGATAGCAACTCAAGGTACTGCGTATATTAATGAATTTGCAAATAAAATGGAAGTATTTGATGAGAGAATTACTATGTCTCTTAAAACAACAGAGCAAATAAATAAAAGCTCCACTCAAATGAGTAGTTCACTTAAGGTTATTAAGGAAATAGCTGCACAAACAAATCTTCTCTCCCTTAATGCTTCAATCGAAGCGGCTAGAGCGGGTGAAGCAGGCAAGGGCTTTGCGGTTGTAGCAGAAGAAATCAGAAAGCTTGCATTAACTTCAACAGAGTTCTCAGATAAAATAGGTGTAATGATAAATAATTTTGAAATTGCTCTAAATGAGATGAGTAATCAGATAAAAGAAAATGTAAACGAGATTCAAACAGGAAACATTCTTGTCAAAAAAACTAAAAGCTATTTTGAAAGCATTACTGAATCCTGTATTCAAGTAGATAATGAAATGCGTACAAATGCAGGTGAACTTCAATATTTAACAAAGAAAATGAAAGTAATGGATCAAAGCATTGAAATGAATAGTGAAATAGTTGACCAGAATGAAGCATTTAGTGAAGGTATTTCCGCAGCTGTACAGCAACAATTAGCTTGTTTGGAAGAGCTTGCAGCACAAGCGATACAGTTAAATGAATTAGCTGGTAGCATGGAAAGCATAGTAAAAGAGTTTAAAATGTAATATATTGGTATATAAAGAAGGCTGTTAGGTAAAAAAATATAGTAGTAAATTCTAAAAATAATGACTACTTATACAAAAATATTGAATTAACAAAAGCGACAAATAATTTTATAATTTAAATAGTTAATTAAGCAAGTCAATTTAGGATTCTTGTATAAATAATATTCAGTAACTAATTTTATAGTTTAAATATATTTTAAGAAGGTGAAAAATTGAATAATAAGAATAATTATGTACTTGAAATGAAAAAAATATCTAAAAGATTTCCTGGCACACTAGCTGTAGACTGTATCGATTTTAATGTGAAGGCTGGAGAAGTACATGCATTAATGGGAGAAAATGGGGCGGGAAAGTCTACTCTTATGAAGATATTAGCTGGGTTGTATAACGACTACTCCGGAGAGATATATATAGCAGGTAACAAGGTAGAGCTTTATTCACCGTATATAGCAAAAACAGAAGGTGTGGGAATGGTATATCAGGAGCTAAGTATAGCGTATAACCGAAGTGTTCAGGAAAATATATTTGCGGGTGATATACCTGGTAATGGTAAATTTGTTGATATGAAAAAGCTTAGAAGCAAAACGCTCAACGCTCTTTCAAGGGTAAAGCTAGATAAAAAAATAGAACCATCTACACTTATGAAGAATGTTAGTCAGCATGAGTCACAGCTTATTGAAATGGCTAAGGTTCTAAAGGACAAACCAAGGATACTAGTTATGGATGAGCCTACGTCTTCACTATCAAGTACAGAGGTTAATATGCTATTTGACATAATTGAAGAGCTGAAAAAAGATGGTATGGCAATTGTTTATATCTCTCATCATCTACATGAGGTTTTTAAAGTTTCTGATAGGGTAACGGTTTTAAGAGATGGCAAGAAAATCTCTACATGTGATATATCAGAAGTTACAAAAGAGCAGTTAGTGGAAATGATGGTTGGTCAAAAGGTGACTGATTTTTACAAACAGCATGCTTACCAAGATAAAGGGAAAATATTAGAAGTAAGTAATTTGACAAGGTATGGATTTATACATGAAGTGTCATTTCAGCTAAGTAAGGGTGAAATACTAGGGGTTGTTGGACTTGCTGGAGCGGGCAGAACCGAGTTGGGTAGATGTCTGGCTGGAGCGGATAAAGTAGATTATGGTGAAATCATATTAGAAGGAGAGAAGATAAAACTAGGTAGTATGAATAAGATGCTGAGTAAAGGAATTGCTTATCTTACTGAGGATAGAAAGTTAGAAGGCCTAGCACTCAGATTGCCTAACAAAGTGAATATACTATCCTCTATAATATCGCGATTGTCTAGATTTGGAATATATTTTCCAAGCAAAGGAAAAGGTGTTTTGACGGAACTATACCAAAAATTATCTATATATCCGCCAGACCCTAATGTTGGTACATCCAATTTATCTGGGGGAAATCAGCAAAAGATTTTACTTGCTAAATGGCTTTCAACTAAACCTAAGGTTCTAATTCTTGATGAACCTACAAGAGGTGTTGATGTTGGTGCTAAGAAATTAATTCATGAAACAATAGTTAATCTTGCAAAGGAAGGGGTTTCGGTGATAGTGCTTTCATCTGACTTACCGGAATTAGTATCTCTTTCGGACAGGGTATTAGCTATAAAACAGGGTCGTATTATTGCTGAGCTTCAAGAAGAAATTGATGAGAATAAGATCCTGTTGGCAGCCAACGGGTAGGGAGGTTTTTATTTTGGAAAATGTAATAACGAATATGAAGGAAGATGTCAGAAAAACAAGACATAATATTGTAACTGTATACTTAACGAAATTTGGGGTGCTTGCTATGATTGCATTTCTAGCTTTAATTGGAATGCTTGTTTCTCCCAATTTTATGAGTGCAAATAATTTGCTTAATGTACTTAATGCTGTATCTTATCTAGGGATTGTTGCAACAGGAATTTCGTTTGTAATATATGCTGGTCAGTACGGCGATCTTTCAGCTCCAATGACAATGGCTATATCTGGTGTTATATGTGTAGAATTTATGAGATATGGTTTAATATACGGCGTTATAGCTGCGGTAGCTACTGGTGCTATGATCGGATTAATTAATGGGTTTCTCATAGGCAAGCTTAGAACAAATGCAATTATTTGGACACTGGCAATGAATTTTATCCTTGAGGGTCTTGTAAGATGGTCATATAAAGGCACACAGATATACCCTGATATGGCTAATGCAAAAACCTATACTACTGGTTTTTTTCTACCTCTGATGATGAAGCTGGATCCTAACATTTTGGAGATTGATCTAAAGACAAGAGCTGCTGCCTTCAATGGTCTTGCATCTACGTACATATTTGGTTTGCCTTTAGTATTATTTGTAATGATAATTGTAATGATTACTGGCTTTATAATCATGTCAAAAAGTACATTTGGTAATCAATTGAAAATTGTAGGGTCAAGCTATAATGTTGCTAAAATGTCTGGAGTAAATTGTACCAAAATAGTTATATTAGCGTTTATGATGTCATCAATATGTGCCTCTATAGCTGGAGTATTCTTGACGTCACTCAATCAAGTAGGAGCTTTTTATATAGGTCAAGGATATGACTTTATTGCGGTAACAGCAATAATACTTGGAGGAATGAGTTTGTCAGGTGGAAGAGGAAGTATGCTTGGGGTTTTTGGTGGTGTATTTACTATTGGACTTATAAGTAATATTTTGACATTAATTGGAGTGGGGACATTTACTCAAAAAATGATTACAGGAGCAATATTTGTTGTAGTTGTAGCTGTTAATGCAAGTTCACTAAGAAAGTTGGGGCGTGATTATGCGTAAATTTAATGATATTTTCAAATTTAAGAAATGTGAAAGGTCAGTACTTTTTAATAACTTAAACAGTAACAGGATATATGTATTTGCCGTATTAATTATAGTTATTATGACAATGACTAAACCAGAGTTTTTGGGTTCAGGTAATATTGTTCCTATGATTAAAACAAGCCTTTTGCCTATAATGGTTGGGATTGGATTTACATATGTAATGATTGCTGGAAATTTTGATTTGTCTGTTGGAGCGGTAATAAATGTAGGTGCAGCTGTAGTAATGGGAGAATTTAACAGATTTTTCGCTATTTTTGGAGGAGATGCTGGAGGCACAAAGGCAATAGTATTTGCATGGATTATAGCATTCGCAATTGCAATTTTAGCAGGGATAATAATAGGTCTGATTAATGGGCTGTTAGTAGCAAAGGGAAAGGTTCATTCGTTTATTGTAACTATTGGTATGCTCACTGCACTTTCAGGGTTTGTCTATACTTATTGCAAGGGAAACACTATTAGTGCAGACAACTCACTATTTGTTAATGTTTTAGAAAAATCGTTAATTAATATCCCCTATTTGAAAGTACTTACTATAAGATTTGTTATTTGTGCTATTGTACTTATCTTCTTTGAAATTCTTTTATTAAGGACGAAATGGGGGAGGAGCTTATTAATAGTTGGCAGTAATAAGGAGGCTGCATGGCATTCTGGAATAGACACTGACAAAAAAATAATCTTAAGCTTTGTTATCTCAGCTTCTACTGCTACCTTAGCTGGAATGCTGTTTGCAATATCAATGAATGCTGCAGTTCCAAACTATGGAGAAAGAGGTATTAACCCATTGATGCTAGTGTTGGCTTCAACAATAATAGGTGGAACTGTAATGACCGGAGGAAGTGGAAGTGTAGTTAAAACCGCTGTTGCAGTTCTTTCCATTCAGGCAATATTTAATGGACTGATTATGAATGGATTAGGATTTGACGTACAGGTTCTGGCAGCGGGAATCTTATTGGCCCTTGTTGTTATTTATGAGTCCTATTCTATCTATAAACAGGTTTTGAATAAAGGTGTAAGAGTAGCAGCTGAGCTCAAAGAAAAAAGGAAGAAGCTTAAGCAAGCAACCACGACTTGATTAGTAATAAACAGCTAATGCTGTTTAAATAAAGGAGGAATTTTATTATGAAAAGAACAAAATTATTACTAACATCAGTTATACTAATTTCGGGCTTGATGTTATCCGCAACGGGGTGTGGAACTAAAGCTCCTGAGAAGACTCCTGAAGCTACTAAGGCAGAAACTAAGGCTAATATGGATGAGAACAAGAGTAGTAATCTTGAGGAGTCTCTCAAGATAGATGTTTCTAATGTAAAAGGTAGCGATGGTCAGCTATTACTTCAGTTTGGTGAAACAAGAGATGTACCAACAAAACCAACAGAAAAGGAAGCTTTAGATATGTGGAATATTGAGTATGCTGGTAGGCAAACTCAAAAGGAGCCAATGATTCCGTCACCCAAGACTGGTATTATAGGGAAGAGGATAGTTATGATACAGCAGTCTGAGCATCCTTATTGGACAGCAGTAAGTAATGGTGCTAAAACAGCAGCTGAGGCTTATAAAGCTGACTTTGAGGTTTGGAATCCAAATGGGGACTTAAATCAACAGAATCAGTTTGTAGATAGAGCTATAGCTGAAAAGGTCGATTTCGTTTTGCTTGCTCCACTAGATGCCAAAGCTGGGGTACAACAGTTCAAAAAGCTATATGAA
>QKEK01000237.1 GCA_003251775.1 Clostridia bacterium
ATACTAATTGCAATTTCTATCAAATTAATTATGCTAGCTAAAAGATTTGCAGAAAGACTAGCTTTTAGTACTTTGTTAGTATTAGTATCACCACTTGCCTTTGCAACAGGGGTAACTCAGGTGACCAAAGGCTTTCTACAGGGATGGGTAAAGCTCTTTGTTGGAAATCTAATCGTACAGATATTACAAACGTCTATTTTTGTGGCAATAATGATTTACTTAAAAACTGATCCTGAGAAGACAAATATCTTTACATTTCTGTTTGTACTAGCACTAATGGGAGTTATGGAAAAGCTTGAGGATATAGTTAGAGATGCATCCATGTCAGTTGGATTAGGACGTGATATGACATCGGGACTTAATGGCATAACGACGATAATTCATTCTGGACAAGCAATATCACAAGGATATAAAGCTGCTAAGGCATTACTATCCAAATAGCTCTATAAAGTAAATAAACTAAATAAACCCAACAAACCCATCAAACCAAACGGACTAAATAAACTAAATATCAGGAATAAGAGGGATTTATTAATGTCAGGTAAAGAGAGTAATAGGAGTAAACTGATTAAGCTTGCTATAGCTGTTGCCCGTGCATACTATGGGGACTGGTCAGCAGCTATAAAGGAGGGAGCTAAAAACCTTCCAAAAATAATAGCTATAGTAATTGGAATCCTTGTCGTTTTAATAATTATTATATTGATTCCCGTAATGATGGTTCAAGCACTGTTCATGGGAAATCAGACAGATAATAATAGATACGAGGAAGACTGCTCTAGGATTGTATTGGAAGCTCTTGCATATGAAGATAAGTGGCTTGAGGTATTTACAGTTGCTCAAACATATAAGCTTTTTAACGGGGGGCAAGCTAATGTAAATGGAGCATATAAAGCAATAGTAGATAACAGAATATATGAATACATAGCAGGAGATAAACTAGATAGTAACAGTGAAAGTATAAAGGAGCTATATGAGAATAATTATGAGCTAGCGGAAACTGCCTTCTCACAATACATTGGTTATTTTTATTGTTATGACGAAATTGATGAACCAGAGTCATATAACCGTATATTCATACAACAAGATAATACTACAGGCAAAAACTCTATTGTTGCTGAGAAGGATGTAGAAGTAATTATTTCGCCAACACCTGCTCCTCAAGATAAACCAGTTGCTAAAGAAACAGTTAAGCCTAATCATAGTACTATTTCACTTAACAAAAAAGCTCCCAAAACCAATAGTAAAAAAGTGATTACGCACACAGAACAATGGATAGTTTACTCTAAAAATGATGTCATCGCCTTTAAGGTTGAACAGGGAAAGATAATGATTAAATATAAAAGGTTTGGCATTAAAGCATATTTTCCAATTGCCATGGAGCATCCTTATAATTATAGTAATAGCTTTGGAAACAAACGAGTGAAGGATGGTGAGGCTGCCGTGCATGAGGGTATAGACATTTTTGCAGAACGCCGTACACCGCAAATTGCCATAGAGGATTGTAAGGTTAGAAAAATCGGCTGGAATAGCCTCGGGGGGTGGCGAATCCAGTTAGAAAGCCTTGACGGCAAGCGTGTTTATTACTATGCACACATGGAGGAATATGCACCACGCTTTAATAAGTATATGGATGGGAAGGTTCATACTTCATTGAATGAAAAGGTTAAGGCAGGAGAGCTTCTTGGATTAATCGGCTCGTCAGGGAGCTTTGTAACAAATGCCCTACCAGGAGCAGATACAGGGACTCCACCACATATACATATTCAGATATGGCTAAAGAGTAAAGGTTGGTTTAGGAGTAAGGAAATATTAATAAATCCCTATTACACACTTAAGCTTTTGGAGAATAACTTATACAGTGAAGAACGTAGTTGGCAGGATGAGATGCTTGAGAGGTTTAATTGAGGGTTTCAATTATGTGCTAAGGAAAGGGATAGATATAATAATGAACAATGAAATAGAGCAGGAGGAAGCTTATATTATTCCTCATAATTATACTGACACAGGAAAGGTATTAGGACTGTTTGATAAGCAGTCCTTTTATCTATCTGTAATATGGTTCTTATTAATGGGCTTTATAAATTTCAAGCTATTACCAATTAGTATTGATGCAAAGATTTTTACCCTTATACTTCTTGTCTGTCCCCCAGGTATTATTGCACTGGTTGGAATAGGGGGAGATACATTGATAGATTTTATAGGGTATATTGTAAGCTTTAAAAAGAGAGCAAGAACATATTACTATGAAAAGTAGGGGGGCAGGGTGATGCTTGATATATTTAAAAAGAAACAGGAAAACCTTGTGTTGGGAAAGGGTGTTACAGTTAAGCAATGGCTTCCAATTAAGAATATTAAGGACGGCGTTATTGAGCTGAAGAATGGTAAGTATATAAAGATTGTTGAGGTTTTACCCATAAATTTTAAGCTTAAATCCAAAAGAGAGAAGAAATATATACTTATTAACTTTAGAGCCTTCTTAAATGCATGCAGATTTCCAATGCATATTTCTATTCAATGTAAAAAGGCTGATATAAGACCACACATAAAAAGAATAGAGAGTATTTACCAGAAAGAGCAAAACGAGAATACAAGATATATGATGAAGGGGTATATGAAGCTTGTAGAAGAGCTTGGAAACAAAGGAGCTGTATCAAGAAGCTTCTACCTTATATTTAATTATGAGCCACCTATAGGTATTAAAAATACAAGCTATGCAGAGGTTAGTAAGCAATTAGCTGAGAAGTCGGCAACAATAAGGGATTACTTAAAACCATGTGGTAATGAGATTATTGATTTTACAGGCGATGATAAAACGGCGGAGATTGCTGACGTGCTTCATTCATATCTGAATAGAAGGTCGTATGAAATACAGAATCCTACTGATAAGTATAAGCTTTTAACTGGGATGTTCTTAAATATGACTGATAGGGATATGCCTGATGAGGCATAAATGAGACTTAACTGGAACTTATGGTAAATAATTAAGGAGGAATTAAGGTTGCTTGGATTGTTTAAGACAAGGTTATTTAAAAATGCCAAAAACAAAGATATTATATGCAAGAATTTAAATATAGAATCAGGTACTGAAGTAGATATTAAAGCAGACAATAAAATCAGAAGGACAATAAAAGCTAATTCAGCAATAGATTCTGAATATATTACAATTGATAATGGTATAAATACAAAAACAAGATACGAAGGAATAATTGAAAAGGGGCAATTTGATTTAATTGACTGTATTTCACCATCAGCCGTTGATACAACATCGCCAGATTATTTGTATGCTGATGGTACATATTTTGCTACTATACTAGTTGTAACCTATCCTTATGAGCGAAATGGTGGGTGGCTTACCGATATAATTAATCATGGCGAGGGTGTGGAGGTTAACCTTTTCTATGAGCCGTTGGATAAGGGGAAAACGATTAAGGATATTACTCAAATGATAGGTGTAACTGGTGCAAAGAGAAAGGAAATGGGAGATAATCAAAATGACGTTGATATAGTAGATACAGCCCTTGGTCATGCCAAGTATATGAGATCACAAATGTCGGTTAAGGAGGAAAGACCATATTATTTATATTTAACCATTTCAGTATTTTCACACTCAAAGGAAAAGTTAGAGGAGCGTCTAAGAAGCGTTGAAACTCAGCTTGCATCAATGGACATTATATCAAAAAGGGCAGATTTCAGACAAGAGGAGGGCTTTGTTGCCTCATTACCATTAAACCAGCTTTCAGATAGCTTGCGAAAATCCACTAGAAGAAATGCACTAACAACAGGGTTAAGCAGTACATATCCGTTCTGTTCCTTTGAGTTTTGTGATACCAATGGAAGCATGATAGGTATTAATGAGCATAATGGCTCACTTGTAATGATAGATATGTTTAACACAGCTATATATAAAAATGCCAATATGGTTATTTTGGGTACAAGTGGAGCAGGGAAAACCTTTTTTATTCAGTTATTGGCATTAAGACTTAGAATGCAGGATATACCCATAATGATT
>QKEK01000311.1 GCA_003251775.1 Clostridia bacterium
GATATGTATCAGATTGGTATGTTTTCAAAAATAAACAGAATATCCACAAAGACCTTGAGGCACTACGATGAAATAGGTCTATTAAAGCCTGAACACGTTGATGACTTTACAGGTTATCGGTATTATTCAAGTAGCCAGCTACCTACATTGCATAGAATTATAGCACTAAAGCAAATGGGCATGAACTTGAATGAAATTAAGGAAATACTTGAGAATCCCATCAGTGTTGAGCTATTTTTAAAACTAAAGCAACAAGAAATAGAGGCAAAAATTAAAGAAGAGGAAGAAAAACTAAAGCAAGTCAAAAACTATATAAAGAGATGCAGAGGTGAAGTAGATATGTCATATAATCCTGTTATTAAGAAGCTACCAGAGGTTATAGTTGCTTCAATGAAGGCAATTGTTCCGTCCTATGATACATTCTTTGATATTGTACCTAAAATGGGAGAAGAGATGGGAAGACAAGGGGCAGTATGTGCAAAGCCAGATTATTGCTTTACTATATACCATGACGGTGAATATAAGGAATACGATATAAATGTTGAGGTATGTGAGGCGGTAGTGGATTATTGTGAGGATTCCGAAATGGTTAAGTATAAGCTTATCAGACAGGTAGATAATGCAGTATGTGTGCTTCATAAGGGACCATACAGTACCTTGGGATTAGCCTATGCTTTTGCATATGAATGGATACGGGATAATGGGTATGAGGCAATCGGTGCACCAAGAGAATCCTATATTGATGGTATATGGAATAAGGACAGTGAGGATGAGTGGCTTACTGAGCTACAGATACCCATTAAGGTATAGGTAATTGTGTTCAGCTACAGAATTTTATTAAGCACATAACAGGCAGGAAATTACTTTAAAAAATCTTTGTATTAAATAAAACTTTTTAACACTAATATTCATCTAAGCTATGTAATTAATTACAGTAAAATACGGGGAGGTATAGAACCATTAACGATATAGTAAAAAAAGCTCGTAAAGGGGATAAAGAAAGCTTTGAAAAGCTTATAAGCATTGTTCAATACAAAGCATACAGAATTGCATATCAACACCTAAAGAACCAAGAGGATAGCATGGATGCAGTATGTGAAAGTATAGAAATATGCTTTAAAAAGCTAAAACAGCTGGAGTCACCACAGTATTTTGAGACTTGGTTTATCAGAATTGTAATAAATCAATGCAAAATGCAGCTAAGGAAGAGAAAAAAGCTTGAAGGCGTAGTTGAACTACTACAGAATCAAAGCCAAGGTGAAGAGGAAGTAAATAATTTTACATCTAATCAGAACCTAGAAAAGCTAAGAGAAAAAGTAAGTAGCCTTAGTGAATTAGATAGAAAAATACTATATATGAGATTCTGGATGAATTGTAGGCTTAAAGAAATATCAAACAATCTTAACATTCCCCTTAGTACGGTAAAAACAAGATTATATAGCGGATTAAAAAAACTAAAACATGAGATGAATATGGAGGCAAGCAATGATGAACGATGAAAACTTTTTTATAGATGAACAGATTCCTATACCAAAAGCATTTGATAATAGAGTAAAGACTAAGATTAGTTGTTTGAAAAGAACAAATAAGGCATTAAAAACAATTACCATATCTTTAGCTAGCTTACTATTAATATTGAGCATTACTTTAGGGCTTGGTAATGAAATGGTATATGCTTATACAAAGAGTATTCCTGTTGTTGGAGATGTATTGAGCTGGTTTAGAAGCGAAAAGGAAATTATCCATATAAAGGAGAAGGGTTATCCTTTATATGATTATACAGGGACACACAATGGATATAAACTGTATGTTAAGGATTTATACTTGGACAATAGAAGCATAAGCATGAAATTAGCAGTAGAAGATAGTAATGGTGATTACCTTGAAGGATTTGAACATCAAGTAATCCTTCAAGATAGAGCATCATTTTACAAGGGATATGAAAGTCAGATGGATCCTTGGCATAATACAAATATACATTATGACTTCCTTGGCGAAAACCGTTTAACAAAGGATTTCAATTTCTCTATTAGAATTCTTGGTAAAGAAGGAAAGCTACTAAGTGACTATAATATTAAAATACCAACAGATAGAATTAAAGTATATGAGCCGAAAATTATTAAACAGGAGCTTACCAGAGAATTAAGGTTTTGTACTATAAGCATTAATCAAGTAGAAATAAATCCTACTTCAATGTATGTCAGGTATGATATTTATGGGCTGAAAGAAGGGTATACAACACCATCTGGTAATTTTACTTTAGTAGATAAATACGGCAAAATAATTGATAATGGGATGAATCAGTTTACAAATAGTGAAAATGGAAGGACTTCATATCAAATAATGTTCAAGGATACGTCAATATACTTTGAGAACCCTGATGAATTATATTTGCAAATGAAATTTACTAGTGAAAATGGTATTGAAGAGAAAGTAACAGTTAAACAAGGAGATGACCTATCTATACCTATTCATAATGGCAAATACATTATAAAAAAGGTTGAAAAAGAAAAGGATTTCAAATTAGCAATTACAGTGGAAGGCAGTTTTGAAACAAATAGTTTAAATTTAGGTCCTAAATTAGCATTTAAGAACAATTCAGGTATATGGGATAAAGGAGAAATTATTTATAATGATAATACTGAATTTGCTAACCCTGACCTTTCTATAGATTGCGTTACCTTAACTGAGGCTGAAGTAGAATATATATTAGGTGATTCTATTAGAAATATTATTAAATCAAATCAAGAGGAGTTTCAGGAAAAGACTTTAAAACTATATAATTACATAGCTGACAGGGTTGATGGGTATAGTGAAGCAAATGAATATAGTCTGGATTTAATGCAGGGTTTGCTTCGTAGTACGACAAACCGAGGCCATATAACCTTCCCTACTCCATTTATGAAGCTTTTTGAAAACAAAAGGGTATATAATTACTATAATAATATTGACGGATTAGAGGAGTATGAAATAGGAATACTTGGTGACAAAGAATCAGAGACACACACAGTAAAGGAAAAACTTACGCTAGATTAACAATTAATTCAGTTTAAAAAATAGTGAAATTAAATTTATGGGGGTATTGCATTAATTAAAAATATATAATAGAATATACCATAGCATTATTTGGAATTAGGGGAGGAAAAAATAAGTGAATCAAAGTTTTAGAAAAGCAGTATTATTTTTTGTAATACTAATTTATGCTTTAGCCGTAAGTGCATGTACTGCAAAGGAGAAGAATGAAGTAACAATTTTAAGCATCGAACCAAGCACAGAAATCATAGCAGGCATAGAAACAGAATTTGTAGTAGAGGTAGATTATAAACTAGTATCAATACCAGAGGGAAAACTCTCCATAGCCTTTAACGATGGAGACGAGCCAAATAGCTTTTATGATAAAGGGGAGCTTCAAATACTATCAGGAGAAGGAAATCACACCTTTAAGGTAAAAGCCCTGCCGAAGAAATGGGAAAATGGGTTAGACTTTAAAGCAGTTGTGTTTATTAAAAGCCCTGATGATCAAATTATAGGTTCAGCAGAAATGTTGCTAGAAATGTCTGAACTAGAAAATAAGATATCAATACTTGAAATAAATACAGATACCCCTCTTATAGAAGGCAAGGAGACGACTATTAAAGTAACAGCACAATGTGATTTATTATCTTATGAAGAAGCAAAACTAAGAGTAGCATTTAACAATGGTGAGGAGCATGGATCGTTTTATGAGAGTAAAACAATTCCAATAACAAAAGGTCAAAACAGCTACACTATTGATGCTCCAGTAACACCAAAAAAATGGGAAAATGGGTTAGACTTTAAGCTAGTACTATTCGTAATAGGAGAAAATGATGAAATCCTATTCTCCTGCGAAAAGCCACTAGAAGTAGAGTAAGAAATAGAAGCAACGAGGATATCAAAGGGTCAAGGTTGAAAATTACCTATTAAAATAATTTAGATAGAGATGGTATAAATATATGATTTTCTTTCAACCTAGATTTGTGCCTGAGGACAGAGAACGTTATAATATACTTTTCTCTCAACCTAGTTTTGTGCCTAAATAGAGGAATAGATACGTTAATGAAGGAGAAAGTAAAATGAAAAAAATTACAATAGCAATATGTTTATTAACAATAGCATTATTAACAGGATGTACAGGACCAAACTATATGGCAGGGAGCATCTTGAGTCATGAAATATCTAATACAGAAGCAGTTCTATATCTTGAAGAAATAGAGTCAATGTATGACGATCTTATTTTGGAAGAGGATATTACACTTACAGATTATGAGTTAACAGAGGAAGAAGAGAGTGAATTATCAAAGCAAATTGGCTTTGCATTAACTAGTACACAATTTCATTTAGAGGACCCTGACTCAATGAGTAAGGGAATAGAGGAGCAATTACGTGAAGGAAAGAAAGGCAATGTTGATGAATTTACAATAAGCTTAGTAGAGTCAGCATTTGAAGACTTAAAGAAAAATGCTGAATATGATGTTGAAATATTAACCAAGGCACAGCTAGACTGTGAGCTTATATATACAACATACAGAAAAAATATTAAGCGAGATGAAGATATGTCAATTGTCTATGTTCCAATAACCTTATGTATGAAAATTAACTCAGTAAAGGGTGTTGACTCAGTAAACACATACGCTTTAGCTAAAAAGGTTGTAAATGATAGAAACTCTAGTAGCTCAGATATAAATATCTATAACACTGATGCCAAAGAGACCAGTGACGAGGAAAAGAATATAACTGACACTGTATTAGAAAACGAAAAGTATCAAAAAATTCTACAAAAATACAAGGATGCAGAAGGAAAGTATATAATTATAAGTAAAAAAATAGCAGCTTTAGACTTTTCTGAAAGCTCATATGATATTCCTACCATATTTAGGACAATGACTGATGACATTAGCTTTGAAGACGATTTAGTATATAGCAAATGGGCAGAAAGCTATCTAGAGAGACTATTTTCGAATCAAGTTCTATTCTATGACGATTTTTCATCATACAAAGAGAGAATAACAAGAGAGGATTTTTGCAAGATTATAGTAAGGTCTTACGAAAAGTACTATGGAGAAATTAAACAAAAAGCAAATCCGTTTATAGATATAGACGATGAATATGTTAACAAAGCATGAATATGTTAACAAAGCATATTCACTAGGAATAATAAGCGGGGTAAAGGATAAGTTCTTCCCAAAAGAAAACTTGACAAGAGAGCAATGTGCTGTAGTGATATCCAAGCTAATTAGTATTACAAAGGAAAAATTTGAAGAAAAAAACAATGCTGAGAGCTACAAGGATCATGACATGATATCTAATTGGGCAAAAGAGTCAGTTTATAACCTAAAAAAATACAACCTAATGGTTGGAGAGAATGAAAAATTTACTCCAAAACAGGAGTTATCTGTAGAGCAGGCAGTAACTATTATTAGTAAAATAAGTGAGAACAGCATCTTTTCAAATCCAATTGCTGACTAATAAGAGTATAAATTAATAGCTTACATAAAAAGAAAGCTCTTCAATTATAGCAATATAAACTGAAGAGCTTTCTTTAATCTTAATAATTCTCTTTAATCAAGCCAGATACAATTCCTTAATGACATTTTCAATATCCTGACTCTCAACAGAAATATCCTTAATATCCAATTCAGTTGAAAGCTGCTCAAAAAACTCCTTTAGGGTCATCAGGTCAGTATCTAAAACAAACTCAAGCTCATGGTCAGAAAGCTTTTTATATGATGATAAATTGATTACCTTATCCTCTTCAAAGTTGTGATTTAATAGAACTTTGACCCTCTTTTTATTACCCAGCCTATTCTTTAAGCTACTAATAGAATCATCATAAACAATTGTACCATGATTAATTACCACAACTCTTTGGGCTAATTGCTCAATATCATCTAGGTCATGCGTAGTTAAGATAAAGGTTGTACCCTTAGCATTCATCTCCTTAATGAAGTTTCTTATAACATCCTTTGCAATGACATCCAATCCAATAGTTGGCTCATCTAAAAACACAACAGGTGGATTATGAAGCATAGCCATAACAAACTCACACTTCATTCTTTCACCCAAAGATAGTTGTCTTGTGGGCTTATTTATAACATGCTTAAGGCTTAAAATCTCAACTAGTTCCTCTAGCCTTACCTTAAAATCGTTATCCTTAACATCATATATAGCCTTATTCATATAAAAGGAATCCATTGGAGGTATATCCCATATCAATTGTGACTTTTGCCCAAACACAGCACCAATATTAGAAACATACCTTTTCCTGTGCTTCCATGGCACGTAATCCATAACCTTGACATCCCCTGAGGTAGGATATAAAATTCCCGAAAGAATTTTGAGCGTAGTTGACTTACCAGCACCATTTGGACCTATTAGACCAATAAGCTCACCCTTATTTATGTTGAAGGAGAAGCCCTTTAAGGCGTCCACATAAATAGGCTTTCTTACAACCAAGCTTTTAACCGTTTCCAAAAAGGAATTGCCTCTCTCATAAGTAGTATAGGTTTTCTTTAAATCCTTTACTGAAATTAATATTTTATTATTTTTCATAATTATGTCCATCCCTTTCTTCAGACACAAATCTTATCCCCCTGCACTAGTATAATACCTCATCATCATTCTCCAAACAAATGTAGATAACAATAGAAAAAGTATTGATACAACAACACTAAACAATACACCACCAACGGGCTTGCCTAACAAAGCCGATGCTGGGAAAAAGCCAATAATGGTTATTGGTATAACATAGCTTATAATATTCGCAAACGCCTTACTAAAAATTGTTTTAGGATATAGTCCAAACATGGACATTGCCTCAAATATCTCATAAACTCTACCATTTCCAACCCACTTTATTACAGTAGAAGCCATTATAATAGCAAAAGCAAGCATTACAATGACTGAGAACAAGAAGAGAAATACGAACAAAAGCCATTGCAAAGCAGAAATACTTGCTATTGTCGATACCGCAAAAACAAAAACAATTAAGCCAGAAATCAATCTGCCAACCTCTCCAACATCAATTCCATTGACTAAGGACATAAAAAGTACTGACTTGGGCTTAATAAGTAGTAAATCAAAGGTTCCCTCTCTCACCATAATTAGAGTATTTCTCACTACACCGAAAAAAAGAAGAAATGCAATGCCCTTAGATAGCAAAAAGACACCCTGAAGTAGCATTATTTCCTCAAAGCTCCAGCCTGGAAAGGCTGCACCGTTTTTGTAAATTAAAAAGGTTATTAAAGGGGCAAACATTTCAGAGATTAGCATGATAAACAAGCTAATAAAAAAATCACCCCTATATGCCATTTTATTGGATAATGCTACCTTCATTCCTATTAAATATAGATTAAAATTATTTTTCATGTGCCAACTCCTGTAAATCTTCTAATACCTATCTGCCACATAAGCTCTGAAAAGCCCCATG
>QKEK01000102.1 GCA_003251775.1 Clostridia bacterium
TTCGGGATGTTTTCGTAGTTGGCAAGGTGTTTTGGATTATTGTAAAATACGTAGCCTACTTGCCACCGCTAAAAAACGCGGAGAAAACTTACTTGACGCCTTATTGGACGTAACTATTGTGCCTGTCCCTGCTGGACAGTAACTCTCACTTAATTGTAAAAGTAAAGTCAACCCCCGCATTTGTAGTAGAAAAGTTTACTATATAATTAAGTTTATGATAATATTATCCTTTCTTTTCATTAAAAGCTTGCTCTTTTAAAATTTATTTGCTATAATATAGAACAAACGTTCCTAGTGAGAATGCATTATATTGTAAAGTTAAAATGTATGAATTATGCATAAACTAGGTAATAATTAATGCCATGATATATCAGGGTTTAAAGGGTAGGTATAGAAATGAAGGATAATATATTCATAAAAGGTGCTTGTGAGCATAATCTAAAAAATATTGATGTTGAAATACCAAGAGATAAGTTTGTTGTAATAACTGGATTAAGTGGCTCTGGTAAGTCGTCCTTAGCATTTGACACTATTTATGCTGAAGGTCAAAGAAGATATGTTGAATCTCTTTCCGCATATGCTCGACAGTTTCTAGGTTTGATGGAAAAACCGGAGGTAGAGTATATTGAAGGTCTATCACCAGCAATATCAATTGATCAAAAGACAACCAGCAGAAATCCAAGATCAACAGTGGGTACTGTTACTGAGATATTTGATTATTTCAGACTTCTATTCGCACGTATAGGTATCCCTCACTGTCCACAATGTGGACAAGAAATATCCCTACAAACAATTGATCAGATGGTAGATAGAATACTTGCTTTAGAAGAAGGGACTAAGATACAGTTACTTGCTCCTGTAGTAAGAGGTAGAAAAGGTGAGTACCATAAGCTTATACAGGATGCAAAAAAAGCAGGATATGTACGGCTCAGGGTTGATGGACAGGTAATTGATATAAATGATGAAATTGAGTTAGATAAAAACAAAAAACATACCATAGAGATTGTAGTAGATAGATTAATTCTTAAAAACGATATTCAAAAAAGGCTATCTGATTCTATAGAAACAGTTCTTCATCTTTCAGGAGGCACTTTAGTGGTAGATGTCATCGGAAAAGAAGAAATAATGTTTAATCAAAATTTTGCATGTAATGATTGTGGTATAAGTATTGAGGAGCTTGCACCGAGGAATTTTTCATTTAATACGCCATATGGGGCCTGTCCAGTATGTAGCGGACTTGGGACGCTTCTTGAAATTGATCCAGAAATCCTGCTCGCTGACAAATCAAAAACTCTTGCACAGGGTGCAATACAGGCAGGCGGATGGAATTTTGAGAGTGAGGATTCTTATGCTAGGTCATACCTAGAGGCATTAGCAACACATTATAATTTTAACATTGATACACCTATTGAAAAGCTTCCAAAACACATAATTGATAAAATATTATATGGCACCAATGGTGAGAAAATTAATGTCACTTATAACAGAGAAAATGGAAGTGGTACTTTTGTAACAGCGTTTGAGGGTGTAATCACCAGTATGGAGCGTCGATATAAAGAAACCAAATCAGAAGATATGAAAAAGTACTATGAGCAATACATGAGCAATAATCCCTGTCCAGAATGTCATAAGAAAGTCTTGCAGTCACTGTAGGTGATAAGAATATACATGAGCTAACGCAAATGTCAGTAAGTAATGTGAATGAGTTCTTTAGTGGTCTTACTTTAAATGATAGAGAGATGAAGATCGCAAATCAAATTTTGAAGGAGATAACTGCAAGGGTTAAATTTTTGGTAGATGTCGGATTAGATTACTTAACTTTGTCGAGGTCAGCAGGAACCTTATCAGGAGGAGAGGCTCAGCGTATAAGGCTAGCGACCCAAATAGGTTCAGGACTGATGGGGGTATTATACATTTTGGACGAACCAAGCATTGGTTTGCATCAAAGGGATAATGAAAGATTACTGCATTCACTAGAAAGGCTTAGAGATTTAGGAAATACACTTATTGTTGTTGAGCATGATGAGGATACTATGTATGCTGCGGACTATATAATAGATATGGGACCAGAGGCAGGTGTTCACGGTGGTGAAGTTGTAGCTACAGGTACAGTAGAAGATATAAAAAAGAATGCAAAGTCATTAACAGGACAGTACTTAAGTGGAATGAAGAAAATAGAGATTCCAGAAACAAGAAGAGAGTCAAATGGAAAGATATTAGAAATCATTGGAGCAAAAGAGAATAATCTTAAAAATGTAAGTGTACGCTTTCCCTTAGGGATATTCGTTTGTATAACAGGTGTATCAGGCTCTGGAAAAAGCTCATTAATAAATGAAATACTATACAAAAAGCTGGCATCTAGCTTGAATAGAGCAAAGTGCAAACCAGGAAGGCATGATATGATATTAGGGCTTGAGCATCTGGACAAAGTAATAGATATAGATCAATCTCCTATTGGAAGGACTCCTAGATCTAATCCAGCTACTTATACAGGTGTATTTGATATAATACGTGAGCTTTTTGCAAGTACTACTGATTCTAAGATGAGAGGGTATAAGCAGGGGAGATTTAGCTTCAATGTAAAAGGTGGAAGATGTGAGGCTTGTAGTGGTGATGGAATTATAAAGATTGAAATGCACTTCCTTCCTGATGTATATGTACCATGTGAGGTGTGTAAGGGTAAAAGGTATAATAGAGAAACATTAGAGGTACGATATAAAGGGAAAAATATTTCTGATATACTTAATATGACAGTAGAGGATGCCTTAACATTCTTTGAAAACATACCTAAAATAAACAGAAAACTACAGACTCTATTGGATGTTGGGTTGGGTTATATTAAGCTTGGACAACCTTCAACTACTTTATCAGGAGGAGAAGCTCAAAGAATTAAGCTTGCGACAGAGCTTTCTAAGAGAAGCACAGGGAAAACACTTTATATTCTTGATGAGCCCACAACAGGTCTTCACATGGCAGATGTTCACAAGCTAATTGAGGTATTACAAAGGCTTGTTGATGCAGGTAATTCAATCGTTGTTATTGAGCATAATCTGGATGTTATTAAAACATCAGACTATATTATTGACTTAGGTCCTGAAGGTGGAGATAAGGGAGGGTTAATAGTAGCCGAAGGAACTCCCGAGCAAATTTCAAGGTGTAAAGAATCCTATACAGGCCATTTTCTTAATAAAATTCTTATTAATAGTTGATTTTACTGAAGCAAGCTTTTGGCATTATTATATATTTAAAAAGAGTTGTTTTAGTAAAATCATAACTAATTTGATTAAGTATTTGAAACAGTTTAGACATTATAAATTATTTGTTTAATAAAAACAAAATTTATTATTTGAAATGTTCTATATTTATGCTAAAATATACTTTGTATTTCTTATTCCAAAATATTGCGTGTAAAGACTATTTTGGTTAGTTGTGTGTTATGGTAATTTTGACTGTAGGGATTGTGAAAGAAGAACCCTAAGCTGTAGACGCTATCAGAGATAGCGGACAGCTAAGAACCTTGTTGTAAGCACAATAAGAAAGTAGATTTTTTGAAAGGGTATATTTATGGTATTAAAAATATTGGCGTTTTTATTGTTGGGGATAGGTGCATTATTTATATTTGTAGCCGAGCCGATAGCAAAAAAGCTTGGATTAATTGAAAAAGTAGCAATTAACAGTGCTGAAAGTGAATTTAATGAGGAAGATGATAATAGAGTAAAAAGGGAGCAAGCTATATTACAGGTAAAGAAATATGGCTTGTATATATTAACGCCTGCAGTAGTTTTAATCTTTATTGTATTCCGTTAGGATAGAAGTGGAGGATAATATGCTAGAAAATAATATTGAAAAGAATTATGAACCTAAACAATTTGAAGAGAGAATATATAAAAAATGGATAGATAAAAACTATTTTCATGCAGAACCTGATGAAAATAAGAAACCCTTTACTATTGTAATTCCTCCTCCAAATATAACTGGACAGCTTCATATGGGACATGCACTTGATAATACATTGCAGGATGTACTAATCAGATTTAAAAGAATGCAGGGATATTGTGCATTATGGCTTCCAGGTACAGACCATGCTAGTATTGCAACTGAGGTTAAGATAGTCGAAGCAATGGCTAAGGAAGGCATAACTAAGGAAAAAATAGGAAGAGAAAAATTTCTTGAAAGAGCATGGAAATGGAAAGAGGAGTATGGCGGAAGAATAGTAAATCAATTAAAAAAGCTTGGTAGCTCATGTGATTGGGAAAGAGAACGCTTTACAATGGATGAAGGTCTTTCAAACGCTGTTCAGGAGGTTTTTCTAAAGCTTTATGAAAAGGGATTAATTTATAGAGGCGAAAGAATTATTAATTGGTGTCCATGTTGTGTAACGTCGATCTCAGATGCAGAGGTAGAGCACGAAGAAAAGGATGGATGCTTCTGGCATATGAAGTATCCCTTGAAGAGTGGTAAGGGCTATATTGAAATTGCTACTACAAGACCAGAAACCATGCTAGGAGATACTGCAGTTGCAGTTCATCCAGAAGATGAAAGATATAAAGAGCTAATAGGAGAAACGGTAATCCTTCCATTAGTAAACAGAGAAATTCCAATTATTGCAGATACTTATGTTGAAAAGGATTTTGGTACAGGTGCAGTTAAAATTACCCCTGCACATGACCCGAATGATTTTGAGGTTGGGCTAAGACATGATTTGCCATTGATTATTGTAATGGATAACAATGCCACTATTAATCAAAATGGTGGAAAGTATGCAGGCATGGATAGGTATGATGCTAGAAAGCTTATTGTAAAGGAGCTTGAGGAACAAGAACTTCTAGTACAGATAAAGCCACATAAACATAATGTTGGTACCTGTTATAGATGTAGTTCAGTTATTGAGCCAATGGTATCAAAGCAATGGTTTGTCAAAATGCAACCACTTGCAGAGCCAGCCGTTGATATAGTTAAAAGTGGAACTATTCAGTTTATTCCAGATAGATTTTCTAAGATATACTATAGCTGGATGGAAAATATACAGGATTGGTGCATTTCAAGACAGCTTTGGTGGGGACATAGAATACCTGCGTATTACTGTCAGGACTGCGACCATATGATGGTGCTTGGTGTAGCACCAGAGAAATGTGAAAAATGTCAGAGTAAAAATATAATTCAAGATGAGGATGTTCTTGATACATGGTTTAGCTCTGCGTTATGGCCATTTTCAACATTAGGTTGGCCTGAAATGACAGAGGAACTAAAGTATTTTTACCCTACAAATGTTTTAGTAACTGGGTATGACATTATTTTCTTCTGGGTAGCAAGGATGATTTTTTCTGGAGTAGAGCATATGGGAAAAGAGCCTTTTAAGCATGTATTTATACATGGGCTTGTAAGAGATGCCCAAGGTAGAAAAATGAGTAAGTCTCTTGGTAATGGAATAGATCCTCTTGAAATAATCGAGAACTATGGAACAGATGCTCTTAGGTATGCTCTGACAATTGGCAATTCACCGGGGAATGACTTAAGATTCTCGACTGAAAAAATTGAAGCAAGCAGAAACTTTGCAAATAAGGTTTGGAATGCATCTCGTTTTGTGCTTATGAATTTTGATAAAGATTTGGATTTTACTACAGTTAGTGAAGAAAACTTCTTGCTTGCTGATAAATGGATACTTAGTCGTTGTAACACTGTTATTAAAGAGGTTACAGAAAATCTGGAAAAGTTTGAGCTAGGTATTGGCTTGCAAAAGGTGTATGAGTTTATTTGGGAGGAATTCTGTGATTGGTATATAGAACTTGTTAAGCCAAGGCTATATGATATCGAAAGTAAAGGTAGAATTGAAGCACAGTATGTACTAAATTATGTTTTATGCTGTGCGATGAAATTGTTGCATCCTTTTATGCCATTTATAACCGAAGAAATTTATATGCACCTGATACATGATGATGAGAGTATTATGATATCTAAATGGCCTGAATATAAAGAAATTTATTCATATAGAAATCAAGAAAATGAAATGTATATGATTATGAGTGCTATAAAGAGTATTAGAAACATTAGAGCAGAAATGAATGTACCTAATAATAGGAAGGTTAAAGTGATTATACTAACAAAGGATGACCTAGTGAAAAAACTATTGAAAGACAATGAAGGGGTATTCCGAAGACTTGCTGGGACAGGAGAGGTTGTTGTACAGGAGGATAAGACTGGGGTTTCAGATGACGCTGTAGCAGCAATAGTTGATGGCTTAGAGATATATATTCCACTTGAAGATTTAATTGATATCTCTAAGGAAATTGAAAGACTAGAAAAGGAAAAGGAAAATCTACAGTTTGAGATAAAAAGGGTAGATTCTAAGCTTAATAATCAGGGATTTTTAGCAAAAGCACCTGCTTCCTTAGTTGAGTCTGAGAAGGAAAAAAAGAATAAATATGAGGATATGTATAAAAAGGTTGAGGAAAGACTTGCTTCATTACTACTAAAAGCTATGTAATAAATAACAAGGAATATCAAATAATGGCAAGTAATAACAAGCAATAAATATACTAGAATAAATAACAGTATAGTAGTATTTACTATGTTGAATAGATTTAATGACGAAATGCATAAGATAAATGAGAGCTAAGTAACTAAGTTGTAATATTATTACTATACACTTTTATGGTATAATATGCTATAATCAATCGTTGTTTGGATAAAACTACTATATACATAGAATTGTTTAAGGGGAAAATAAAATGACAAAGAGTACAAAAATTATATTGATGATATTTTTAATAACTATTATTTCATTTTCGGGGATGCTTATATTTACTAATAGCTCAGAGAAGGATAGTAACGCTCCTGATATCAGTGCAGGTATACCTGATGATGAGAAAGACCCTTCTAATAACGGAGGAAATGGTGAAGGAGATTCTGGAGGGGAAAACGAAGATCCAACAAGGATAGATGAAGAACACAAAATAACTAATAACCAAGAGTACGCATATAAGCTAGTCAACAAAAATACCAGGAATATACTTTTCGTTGGAACAGATAAAAGTAATGGAATATATGATACCATCGGAGTTATTAATATCGATGAAAAAAAGCAACAAACAAAGGTTATAATGTTCCCAAGAGATATATATGTTGATTATAGTGACAAAATAAAAGAACAGATTACAAAGCTTGAACCAAATTACTGGAAGGTTAGAGGTGTATATAGGATAAACAACCTTCATAATATTGGGAGAATGCTAAAATATGAGGACGGTAATCAAGGGCAATGGTCAATAAATTTTCTTAATGCTTACTTAAAAGAGGTATATGACATTGAGTGTGAAGCATATGTAAAGGTTAATACAAAAGGGTTTGTTGATTTAGTGGATCTGTTTGGTGGGGTAGATATAAATGTACCTATAAGAATGGAGTATGACGATCCGTATCAGGATTTACATATTAACCTTATGCCAGGTAACCAGCACTTGAATGGCAAACAAGCAGAGGGGTTTGTCAGGTTCAGAAATAATAATAGTAAATCTATTGAAATTGGAGATTTTGAGAGAAAACAAAATCAGATGGACTTTATGGAAGCTTTTTTTAAGCAGAAGGCAAATTTCTTAAACTTGGCAAAAGCAAATGATTTGTATAAAACAATTAGTCAAAATATAGCGACAAATATAACTGCTTCAGGGTATACTCGATATGTAAAATTATTCAAAAAGTCTTCCGATCAAAAATATGAGATAGAAAAATACACTATAGAGGGAGAAGGCTGTTCAATAAGAGGAGACTATTATGTAAAAATTACGACACTTAGTAATTAATAGTTAGTAGCTAGTAGTTAGTAGTTAGTAGTTAGTAGTTATAGCTATTTGAAGTTATTATAAGGCATATAGTTTTTTATGGATGCGGTGCTATGAAAGAAAAAATATTAGTTATAGATGATGAAGTAAAGTTGCTTGAGGTTATCAAAAGCTACCTTGAGGCAGAAGGATTTGAGGTTTATACATCACTTAGAGGAGCAGAAGGGGTTAGATTGATTGGGGAATTAGCACCCTCTTTGATAATCCTTGACTTGATGTTGCCAGATATAAGAGGTGAAGCAGTATGCAAAAAAATTAGAGAAGATTGCGACACCCCTATTATTATGCTAACTGCAAAAACAACTGAAAGTGATAGGATAAATGGATTATCGTTAGGGGCAGATGACTATCTGACGAAGCCATTTAGTCCTAGAGAGTTGGTATTAAGGGTTAAGGCTATTCTAAGAAGAACAGCAGGGGATAATGCAAAAAGGACTGAACAGGATATCCTAATCTATAATAATGGTGATTTAAGAATTGATGATACTAGGCATCTGGTATTTAAAGCAGGAGCTGAGATTGCCATTACACCAAATGAATATAAGATTTTACTAGTACTTGCAAAAAACCCTGGTAGGGTCTTTTCTAGAGAACAATTAATAACAGCGGCTTTAGGTTTTGATTATGCAGGGTATGACAGAACTATAGATGCTCATATTAAAAACATAAGACATAAGCTTGAGACAGACATAAAAAATCCAGACTATATTCTTACAGTGTATGGAATAGGTTACAAGTTTAAGGATTAATAACTGAGGGAGTTTATGATAAAAAAGCAATCAAAATCTAAAATCAAGATTATAGAGATTAGTAGACAGCTCAGCAGAAACTTTATTCTTGTAGCATTGACTGTTATACTCTTTATAGCCGTTGTATCTAATATAGGAATTACCTATTATTTTAGTAAATACATTCAAAGCTTGAGAGTGGATGCGGATATGGAGATAGTGAATTATATTAATGATTTATTATTAGAAAAATCCATATCAAATCAGCTTCAATATAATTTAATTCATTTTGCAATTTCTAAGGGAACAGAAATAAGAATACTTGATATTGACAACAATATTGTTCTTGACTCTTTAGCCATACAAGGAAAAGGAATGGGTGCTGGAAGAGGACAAATGCAGCGAAAGGCAAAAGAATACATATACAATACTTATGTGTTGGAAAATGGGGATTTTACAGTAAATCAGGTGCAGATAGGACACCCTGTAAACCTGATTTCTAAGGATCAGGATAAAGAGTTTTTGATTGCATTAAATGTTATAATATCAGTAGCACTTGTATTTGCTATCATAATAGCCATTTTTGTTGGTAAAAAGGTAGCTAATAGATTTGTTGCTCCATTGTTAGGTATACAAAGAAATATACTAGTAATCTCACATGGTAAATACCATAATACAAAGCGTGTTAATACAGCCATTAAAGAGTTAAATGAGATTTCTGCTATGGTTGAGGAGCTAGCAGAAAAGCTTGAATCACAGGAAAGCTTACGAAAGCAGTTGACAGCTGATATTGCTCACGAGCTTAGAACCCCTCTTGCTACATTGAAAAGCCATATAGAGGCATTCATTGATGGTATTTGGCAGCCTACAACAGAAAGGTTGAGTGGCTGTGGTGACGAGATTATACGACTTGAAAAGATGGTCAAGGATTTATCTGAATTATCAAGTATTGAAGCAAAGGAAATAAAGCTAAACCCTGAGAGTATAGATTTGTCTGAATTACTAAACTCAGTTGTTGAAAACTTTATACCATTATTTGGTGAAAAAAGACTATCAGTAGAAAGAAAAATTAGTGAGGGTATAGTTTTTTATGGAGACAACGACAGATTAAAGCAGATTTTCATTAATGCTCTATCAAATGCCTATAAGTATAATATTGATAATGGTAAGGTAATAATCAGCCTAAGCCGACAGTTCGATGAAAAGGAAGCAACAAAGCAAATTCTAGCAATAATTGTTGAGGATACTGGTATCGGAATAGATGAGCGTGATTTACCATTAGTGTTTGAACGCTTTTATCGCGGAGAAAAGTCAAGAAGCAGAGAAACGGGAGGTAGCGGTATAGGACTTACAATAGCAAAGGCATTTGTTGAAGCACATAATGGAGAAATAGTGATTACCAGTAAAAAAGGTCTGGGTACAAAGCTTGTTATCAGGTTTTGGGTGGAAGCTGATAAGAAATAGGTTTCCACTCCTTTGGAAATAAGCTTTTGTATTTCGATGTACCAAAACGATCATCAATCAGAACCACAAAGCCTTTGTCTGTCTCGGTTCTGATAACACGGCCTGCGGCCTGTAATACACGGTTTATTCCAGGGTATGTGTAAGAATATTCAAAGCCTGAACCTAGCTTTTTGTTAAAGTAGTCCATTATAATATTTCGTTCAAAGCAAATCTGAGGGAGACCAACACCTACAATGACTACACCTGATAGCTTGTCGCCGGTCAAATCAATTCCTTCACCAAAAATCCCCCCCATTACTGCAAAGCCGATTAGACTTCTTTCATGTACAGTTTCAAATTTATTAAGAAATTCCTCACGTGCCTGTTCATTCATATTATTTTCTTGAATCAGCTTTATAACGTCTAATTCAAGTAATAAAAAGGCATCTATAACGTCATTCATGTACTTAAAGGAAGGAAAGAATACAAGATAATTGCCTGTTTTTTTTAGACATACATCTGCAATGATATCGGCAATTTTCTTATACGAACGGTGTCTATTGGAATATCTGGTAGAAATCTTATCCTGTAATAATACTTTTAGGTTATCAGGTGGAAAGGGTGAGGTTAATGATATTGTAGCATCCTTATCTCTGCCTCCTAAAATGGTTTTATAGTAGTCTAATGGCGTTAAGGTAGCAGAAAACAGTATTGAGCTTTTCCCAAGTGATAACTGCTTGTGAAGTAGGCGTGATGGGTCTAAACAATATAGGCATATAACAAAATCCTCACTCAAGTAATATAAAGTAGTATAACGATCATCATATAGCTCAGATATTTTAATAAAGTTTATAAAATTAAAGAATACTTCCAAAAACTCATCCTTATACGGGCTATTGTTTATCACATCAAGAAATTGCTCTGCTAAAAGAACATATCCTTCTATATAACTAACAAGCTCTTTTGGTATTATTGATTCATGAAAACAGTCAATTTCAGCCATTGTTGCAGTTGCTTGAGTAGCTCTTTGTAGTACCTCCTTTTTTAGCTTAAGCAAGACTGTGTTTATTTTGGTCAGTTTCTTGTACAAAGAAGGGAAATCTGTTCTTAGCTTTTTTCGTAAATTAAGAATGTCACTCTTGATAATTTTGGTGGAATACATCTCACGGGCTCTATCAACCAGATTATGTGCCTCATCTACTAAAAAGCAGAATTTTTCATTACTCTCTGTGAAAAATCTTTTTAATGATACACGTGGGTCAAAAAGATAATTATAATCGCATATAATGAGCTCGCAGTAAAGAGCTAATTCAAGTGAGAACTCAAACGGGCAGATGTCATATTTAAGTGCATAGCTTTCAATGGTTTGTCTATCGTAATAGTTTATCTGTAATATATCATTTATTGCATTTGAATGATTTTCAATAAGGTTTTTAAGAAATTGACAGTATTCAGGCTCACATGGTGTTTCGGGGGAAAAGCAGATTTTTTCCTTTGCAGTCAATACTAACGTTCTAAGTAGAAGACCATTTTGCTTAAGCAAAAGAAATGTGTTCTGTGCAACAGTACGAGTAATGGTTTTTGCTGTTAAATAGAAAACCCTATCGATTTCGCCTTCTCCAATTGCTTTTATTGCTGGAAAGAGGGTAGCTAGGGTTTTGCCTGTGCCGGTAGGTGCCTGTGCGAATAGACGGAGCTTATTTGTTATAGCTCTATATACAGATACTGCTAGCTGGCGTTGACCTTTTCTGTAATTATTATAAGGAAAATCTAACGCTTTTATGGATATATCTCTTATGTTTTTCCAATCCAGCTCCTTTGCAGCAAAACCAATATACGGGTATACTAAGCTATTGAAAAAACTTTCAAGCTTTTCAAATAATAAATCCTCAGAAAAGGATATTTCGCTTTTGTCATTACGATTATAATATGTGAGCAAGCCCTTAAGCTTAGAATAAGAGTTTTGTTTAGCATAAATGTAAGCATAGCACTTTAGCTGTGCCCAATGGAGCTCATTTTGTTTTTCTGTCACTTTAGAGATGTCAGCTTCAATAGTTTTTATTTCGTGTATAGTTATCTCAGAAGCTTCAACAATAATTCCATCAATACGACCATTTATATCCAAAATTACTTCGTCAGTCTCATATGTATAAGAAATATAGGCTTCTGCTAGGTATTCAGAATCCATATCAGCATATTTATCTCTAAAGTTGTTCTGTACGATTAAGTGTCCCTTTATTCCATCAGCTGCATTTTTCAAAGATGAGTAGCTCCAGGAAAAATCTGGTCGGCTCATTGAAAACTCTACCAGCTTTCTAACTGAAACGCTTGTTTTCTTCTTTTCCAAATGTACATACTTATACAAGAACCTTAACTAAGGTGTCTTGTATACTCCCTTCCTTTATTGTGATTAACAAGTTTTCAAAATTGTCCGCTGTCAATGATAGCATTTATTGCTTTGCGATTCTTTTTAAACTCATTAATCCTATTCTATCAAACATATGTTCAGTTTTCAATGAATTCCAATAAAAATGTTTTTTAATAATGCTTGATGAGCGAATAGTCTGTGTTTTTTACTTTATAATTAATTAAATGAATGAAATAGTATAGACAAATAAATTCATAAATATTATAATAAAATATAGTGTGATTTCTAATACTAAGAGAAAAGGGCTATAAACAAAATAAACTAAGGAAAGAAAAGAGAATGAAGTTTTTTATATACTAAAGATTAAAATAGCGTGGGGTTAGTTTGAGTGTATACTCAAAAGGATGATAGTAATGAAAAGTATTGTTGAGAATATAGGCTTAAAAGCGATTTTTAGGTTGTTAGAGACACCTTTTATTGTGTTTGACTTAAATTATGATATAAGATTATATAGTAAATCAGCTAAGAAAATCATATTAAAAAATAATTCTATTAGGGAAATAATTAATAAACAGTATTGGACGATAATAAGAAATGGTGTTGAAAATAGATTTCCATTTGTTGTTATTGAGAAAAGAGCCTTTCATTGCACAGTATTTAACACAACAAATTATTCGTATAAACTGATCATTAAGCCTATAATGAAGGATATGTTTTTGATGGAATGTATAGAAATTGACTCAATCAAAAAGGCAAATACAGTTTTGATAGAGCGTGATAAAGAGCTTACAAAGAAGTCTCATATTCTGAATAACCTAATTAAGTTAAAATCAAAAAGCTTAAATCTTGAAGAAAAGAATGCTAATGAAATAGTTGCTTTATATAAGGAACATCTAGAATTTCAGTTTTCTATGGATGATGCAATAAGTGAGATAATTGAGCCCTTAATATCTACAGATTCAACCATTAATTATATCTCCGAAATTATTCTTAAAAAGTTAAAGCAGTTAACTGGTAGTAAAGCTGGTATTATAGTTTCTCAAGAGTTTTTTAATGAGAAATTTTCTGTACTTGAGTATTATAAGGATGAGGATATATTAATTGAGCTTGACCACTACTGCGAGCTTTTAGAGTATGTGATGAAGTACGATGATAGGTTTTACATAAATAGCATATATGAGATGGATGAAATGAACAAGAATGAACTGAAGGATGTCCTAATAACTAATAATATAATCAATCTATTAACTATACCAATATACAGAGGAAATAGTAAAATTGGACAAATTATATTGTTGAATTCCTCCAGAGGCTTTAGTGAATTTGATCTAAAGTTTGCAAATAGATTAGCACAGTTTTTTGCATTAGCATATGAAAGAAATAAAATTATTATTGAGCTTGAAAGATATGCAAATACCGACACAATGACTGGGTGCATTAATAGGCGAACAGGGATTACAATGCTTGAAAAGCTATATGAAATATCTAATAGATATAATAGATATTTTTCAATTATATTTATGGATATTAATAATCTAAAGTTTGTTAATGATACGTTTGGACATAATCTGGGAGATGACTTGATTATTTCAGTTTCAGCTATAATACAAAATCTGTTACGACAAGCAGATATTTTTATTAGGCTTGGTGGGGATGAATTTTTACTTGTTTTACCAGATACAGATTATTCAGAGGCTCAAATAGTTGCAGATAAAATTGAAAAGGAAATGAATGAGTATAATAAAGCCAATAAAAAGCCATATGATATGAGTGTTAGTCTTGGACTTGTGGAGCATACAAAGAATTCAGACCTCAATGTAGACCAGCTTATTGAAAAAGCAGATATGCTTATGTATGAGAATAAAAGAGTATATAAGGAACAAGCTAAATATAATATATAGTAGAGATATATCAATAAATTTGATTTATTAAGGTGGTGTTAGAGATTAATTAAATAAGAGAGTTAGATAGAAGTATATATACAATAATAAAGATTTTTATTGTGCAAACAAGGTTCTTAAGTTGTTCGCTAGTTCTGATAGTGTCGACAAATTAAGTGCTGATTAATACAGAATAATATAGAGGTGGAAAATGCTTAATGTTGTACATGTAGATGATTCAAAATTCTTGTTAAGAACATCTGCAAAAATAATAAAGGATGTATTTAAAGATGTGAACATAATTACTTTAACAGATGAAGAGATAGTGAAGAAGCTTGAAGAAAATGAAACGTTTGAAAATGTGGATGTTTTTTTTACTGATTTATTAATGCCAGCAATCTCTGGACATAATATTATAAAACACATAAAAAGGGTTAATACTAAATGCTTGGTGGTAGTTGTTAGCTCAAATGTCCAGACTACAGAGAAAGAACTATGTTATAGTAATGGGGCTGATTACTTTTTGGAAAAGCCATTAACTATAGAGAAATTAAAGAATTTAGAGGAAGTATGTTATGGTAGGAGTGAATAGTACTGTGGGGTCAAGTGACACCAATTTTGACCAGTGTAATGTAGCTGATAATATAATTGATGACAGCTTAAAGGACATCCTTCAGGAAAGTATTGGTATGGGCTTAGGTAAAGCAGCAAAGGTAATTGGAGAGCTTGTGGACTCTCATGTCCATTTATCTGCGGCAAAGGTTTATTTAACTGAGAGCTTTAAGGATTTGCCTTTCTTCTCAGAGAGGATTATTGTTCAGGAAATGGAGGGTGGATCTTTAGCTGGAAAAACCGTTTTTTCAATGGCAGATGAGGAGCTTTTAAAGCTTATTAAGTATCTTGAAGATATAGATGAGCTGTTTGACACTGATGAACAAGTGTTAGAGATGATATTAGATACTTATCAGGAAATTGGAAATATTATTCTTGGTAATACGATATCTAGTATAGTTGATTTTTTGCAAATCAGAGTTGATATAAAGGTTCCATATTTAGCTGACATAAAGACTATTGCCCAAATAGAAAGCGAAAAACTGCTTGTAGTAGACGTCTTATTTAAAATAAATAAGATTAATGCAAATGGTAAGCTTTGCTTAGTTTACAATTATAGTACATATAAATCAATGGCTGAAATTGCACGGAGTATGTATAACTAAATGGAGATAAACAAATTGTTCAAGTGCTAAGTAAGGATTGAATCTTGAATATAACAAAATTAAGGATCATATGTGGTTATCAATGAGATAGAATAGATAGGAAAATTGAAGAAAAGTATGGGTTGAAAGTTGTCCAGAAAGCATAAGTGATTTTTGAGGCTACCATTAATTGAGACAGAAAGATTATATCTAAGGGAACTGATAATTGCCGATAAAAAAGAATTAATGAAAGTACTTTCTAATCCTGAATCTATTAAATTTTATCCAAATTCGTTTAGTGAAGAGAAGGTAGAAAATTGGATTCAATGGAACATAGAAAACTATAAAAAATATAAGCATGGACTATGGGCTGTAATTTTAAAAGAAGGCGATATGTTTATTGGAGATTGCGGTATAACAATGCAAGACATAGACGGTGAAACTGTGCCGGAGATTGGTTTTCATATTATTTTGGAGTATTGTAACAGGGGATATGCAACAGAAGCTGCTCTTGCCTGTAAGGAATATGCGTTTAAAGTTCTAAATTATCCTAAAATATTTTCATATACCAGAATACGAAATATTCCATCGCAAAAGGTTGCAAAGAAGATTGGTTTGCAGTTTTATAAGTATTTTGAAAAGAATGGTGAGAAACAAATTGCTCAAGTAGTAAGTAAGGATTAATTTTGAATATAACAAAATTAAAGAGAGAACTATGGCAGTAAAATTTTTTGGAAGAATTGACAAAGCAATTATAAATGAATAAAGGATAAATTAAAATGGGAATAAACAATAATAATAGAATAGACGTAAGTCTTGATAATGAGGAGATTTTTAAGATATACGGAAGAAAAAAGACCGTGAGTTTCTA
>QKEK01000196.1 GCA_003251775.1 Clostridia bacterium
GGGCTTGAGGAAATAAAATCAGAGGTTGCGAATATAGAGCAAGAGGTAAGTGGAATAGGAAGCGACATAGATACAATCCTATCCTTGCTCGAAAGCCCGACAATAGGTTTGGCAGAAATCAAGACGGAGATATTCGATATCAGGCAATTGCTAGGTAGCCCAACTATAGGACTTGAAGAAATCAAATCAGAGGTTGCGAATATAGAGCAAGAGGTAAGCGGAATAGGTAGTGACATAGATACAATACTGTCGTCCGACCATAGGTCTAGCAGAGATTAAGACAGAGATATTCGATATCAGGCAATTGCTAGGTAGCCCGACTATAGGACTTGAAGAAATTAAATCAGAAGTAGCAAACATAGAGCAAGAGGTAAGCGGAATAGGAAGCGATATAGACACAATACTATCATTACTCGAAAGCCCAACAATAGGCTTGGCAGAAATCAAGACGGAGATATTTGATATAAGACAGCTGTTAGGTAGCTCGACTATAGGACTTGAGGAGATAAAGAGCGAAGTAGCAAACATAGAGCAAGAGGTAAGTGGAATAGGAAGCGACATAGACACAATACTGTCGCTACTCGAAAGCCCAACAATAGGTCTAGCAGAAATCAAGACAGAGATATTCGATATTCGCCAGCTTTTAGGTAGCCCGACAATAGGTCTTGAAGAAATCAAATCAGAAGTACAGTTTATAGAAGATATAACAAAGGAGATATTCCAAATAGTAGAAATAAACAGAGAACTACTAGAAAGTCCTACTTTTGGACTTGAGGAGATAAAGAGCGAAGTAGCAAACATAGAACAAGAGGTAAGTGGAGTAGGAAGCGATATAGACACAATCCTATCACTACTTGAGAGTCCAACCATAGGTCTAGCAGAGATTAAGACGGAGATATATGATATTCGTCAGCTTTTAGGTAGCTCGACTATAGGACTTGAGGAGATAAAGAGCGAAGTAGCAAACATAGAGCAAGAGGTAAGCGGAGTAGGAAGTGACATAGATACAATACTATCCTTACTGGAAAGCCCAACAATAGGCTTGGCAGAGATTAAGACGGAGATATATGATATTCGGCAGCTTCTAGGTAGCCCAACCATAGGACTTGAAGAAATCAAATCAGAGGTACAGTTTATAGAAGATGTAACAAAGGAGATATTCCAAATAGTAGAAATAAATAGAGAACTACTAGAAAGTCCTACTTATGGACTCGCAGAGATAAAAAGCGAAGTAGCAAACATCGAGCAAGAGGTAAGTGGAGTAGGAAGCGATATAGACACAATACTATCTATACTCCAAAGCCCAACAATAGGTCTAGCAGAGATAAAAACAGAAATCTATGATATCCAAAAACTATTGCATAGCCCAACAGTAGGTTTAGTAGAGATAAAGAGCGAGGTAGCAAATATAGAATCGTTGCTTGAGGATGATGTTATAGCTATGTTGGGAGTACCAACAGGCTTAACTACAGGACCAATAAGAAGGCAGGGTAGTCCTAATGTTGTTAACCTTTCTGTTATTGTATTAAATAATCAATTACAGAATAAACTTGTTAATGTTAAGGTATACAATCTTGCCCAAATACCTAAAAGAATCATTTCTAGTGCATACAACGTTAATGTAACCGTTCCTTCTTGCTCGGCAACAGAGCTAATATTCGATCTTAGCTTAGCACCTCCCGATGCTGCATCTTTTAGTATATTTGAGGTTCAGTACTCCGGTTTAGGAGATGGTATGTATGCATTTGCAGCAGGTCTTGATACTGGAAACAATCTGGTTGATGCAAATACGATGAGACATTCAGAACTGGTAAGGCTCACAGGTAATTGTACCTAAAGGAGTTTGTTAATAAAATAAATAAGTGTTATTATGGGAGTGATATTTATTGATAACAATAAGTCTATGTATGATTGTAAAGAATGAAGAAGAAAATATTCAAAAATCAATTAAATGCGTAGAAGGAATTGTAGACGAAATAATAATTGTTGATACTGGCTCTACTGATAATACAAAAGAAATTGCGAAGGATAATAATGCTAAGGTATACGATTTTACATGGACAAATGATTTTTCCGAGGCAAGAAATTTTTCTTTTTCAAAAGCTACAATGGATTATATAATATGGCTTGATGCAGACGATTACATAAGCTTAGAAGAACAATACAGAATAAAAGCATTAAAAGAAAAAATGGATAAAACAATCGACGTTGTAATGATGTTATACAACGTAACTCATGATGAACAAGGCAACGTAACTCATAGCTTTTATAGAGAGAGAATTGTGAAAAGGAGTAAAAACTATAAATGGTACGGGTGTGTACATGAATATCTAATGTTTAGCGGCATTATACTGCATACAAATATTGGTGTATCTCACGATAAACACCGTAATAAAATAGATAAAACAAGAAATCTTTGCATTTATCAAAAAATGATAGCAGAAGGAAAAAAACTATGTGCTAGAGATACCTTCTACTATGCAAGAGAACTGTTTTTTAATGAAAAATATAATGAAGCAGTATATTACTATGATAAGTTTTTGGAGATGGACCATAAGCATCTATCATATTGCTTGCATACATGTATAGACTTATCTAAGTACTACTGCATGCAAAATGACAGTAAACAAGCACTTAAAGCCTTGTTTAAATATTTTGAATTTGATATTCCAAGAGCAGAGATTTGCAGTCATATAGGGGCTTTATACAAGGAACTAGGTGAGTATAAAAACGCTATTTATTGGTGCGAGAAAGCATTAATTCAGGCTAGCCCAAGAATTATATGGGGGTCTGTACTGCATGACTTTTGTGGGTTTATACCTTGTATGGATTTATGCTATTGTTATTTTGAAGAAAATGATATAGAAAAAGCAGAAAAATATAATGATATGGCAGGAGTATTTAAACCTAATTCACCTGAAGTTAGAAAAAATAAAGATTACATAAATAAAATCAAAGAACAAATTTCTAATCTAGTAAAATCAGGTTAGGGACGTTTAAAGCAGAATTAATACAAATGTAGATGCAAAGAAAAATGCAAATAAGTGCATAAAAACATAACATTAATAATGCTATTTATGTTAACTAAATTCACAAATAACATTATATATCATATTATATAAGGATGAATGTTATTTGGAAGTGAATTATGTGGTTACAATTAGTCTTTGTATGATTGTAAAGGATGAAGAACAGACACTAGGCAGATGCCTTGATTCAATAAAGGAAATTGTAGATGAAATCATTATTGTAGATACAGGATCAACTGATAATACTAAAAAAGTAGCAGAAAAGTATACTGACAAAATATATGATTTTGCTTGGGGAGATGATTTTGCCGCGGCAAGAAACTATTCATTCTCAAAAGGTACAATGGATTATCTAATGTGGCTTGACGCTGACGATATTTTATTAGAAAGAGATAAAGAGAAGCTTAAAAAACTGAAAGAAATCATGAGTCCTGAAGTAGATGTTGTCATGATGAAGTATAGCATTAAAACAGATGAAAACGGCAATCATGGTATTACTTTTACTAGAGAAAGATTACTTAAAAGAAATAAAAATTTTATATGGAATAATCCTGTTCATGAGTACATCAAATTTGATGGTAAAATATATAATTCAGATATCTATGTTACCCATAGAAAAGTTAGAAGTAGCGGCAATCGTAATCTAAGAATACTAGAAAAGCTTATCTCAGAAGGAAAGGAGTTAAGTGCAAGAAATCTTTTTTACTATGCTAGAGAGCTATATTTCAATAAAAAATATGATGAAGCCATTATTTACTATGACAAATACCTAAATAATGATAATGGTGTAATATCAAATATTCTGGATGCATGTATTGACTTATCTAAGTGCTATCTTAATAAAAATGACAAGAAAAATGCACTTAGGGCGTTAATTAGAAGCTTTGAATTCGACAGACCTCATGCAGAAATATGCTGTAAGCTTGGATATCATTACAAATCTCTTGAAGACTACTCCAAAGCTATATTTTGGTTTGAACAAGCTACAAGGCTTGAAAAACCCAGAACATGGGGTAGTATCACTCATGATTGCTATGGATATATACCCAATATGGAGTTATGTGCCTG
>QKEK01000057.1 GCA_003251775.1 Clostridia bacterium
AAATAGAGGAGTCCAAGGTACTAGTTTTTAATCCTATTGAGAATAAGCCTGTGGTAGTCGATAATGAGGAATTTATTTCGAAATGGAATGGAAGAATTATACTCTTCTCAAAGAAAGGCTTCATTGACAAAGAAAGAGAGTTCGGATTTAAGTGGTTCATTCCATCAATATGGAAGTACAAAAAGCCATTAATAGAGGTGCTAGTAGGGGTATTCACCTTGCAAATACTGGGGCTGTTTGCACCAATAATCACACAGGTAGTGATAGATAAGGTACTAGTACATAAGAGTGTTACAACTCTTGATGTTATGGCATTTGGCTTAGCAGGGATAGCATTGTTTGAAACAATAATGAATATAGCAAAAACCTATGTATTTACACATACAACTAGTAGGATAGACGTAACCCTTGGAGCAAGGCTATTTAATCACCTTATGAAGCTTCCCTTAAGATATTTTGAGGTAAGACGCGTTGGAGATACCATAGCCAGGGTCAGGGTGCTGGAGAATATAAGGCAATTCTTAACTGGCACTCCACTATCTTCAGTGCTGGATATTCTCTTCTTAATCGTATACATATCTGTTATGCTTTTCTACAGCCGTACATTAACATGGATAGTTCTTGGGATATTGCCCATATATGCGGCACTTTCTGCTATAGTTACGCCATTATTTAGACAAAGACTGGACGAGAAATTTGACTGTGGTGCAGAATCTCAAGCCTTTTTAGTAGAGGCTGTAACAGGGGTACAAACAATTAAATCCTTTGCATTAGAGCCTGAAACCCAAAAAAGGTGGGAGGATATTCAGGCGAGATATGTAAAATCATCATTTAAGACAGCCATACTCTCAGGAACAGCAGGCTCTATAGGTAGGCTAATACAAAAAGCCTCAGACCTTCTAATACTATGGTTTGGTGCACATCTTGTTATGGATGGATTTATAACAGTGGGACAGCTAATTGCATTTAGAATGCTTGCAAGCAGAGTAAGTACACCTGTTTTGAATTTTGTGCAAATGTGGCAGGACTTTCAACAAACAGGTATTTCGGTAAAAAGGCTGGGAGATATATTTAATGTTAAGCCAGAGCCTTCAATGGATAACTCCAAGCTTGCACTTCCACCAATAAAAGGGAGGGTTACATTTGAGAATGTCTCCTTTAGATATAGACCCGATGGAGCAAAAGTAATAAGTGATTTGTCCTTCAATATAGAGTCAGGGACGATTGTTGGGATAGTAGGAAGAAGTGGCTCAGGAAAGAGTACAATATCAAAGCTAGCACAAAGGTTGTATGTTCCTGAAAATGGAAAGATACTCATTGATGGAATAGATATCTCATTAGCTGACCCAGCATGGTTGAGAAGACAGATTGGAGTTGTTCTACAAGAAAACTTTCTGTTTAACAAAACAATAAGAGAAAACATAGCAATACATTGTCCCTCTGCTAGTATGGAAAATATAATTAGAGCGGCACAAATAGCGGGTGCCCATGAATTCATTTTAGAATTACCAGATGGGTACGATACGCAAGTAGGAGAAAAAGGAACAGCACTTTCGGGTGGACAGAGGCAAAGGGTAGCTATAGCCAGAGCATTAATTAATAATCCCAAAATACTAATCTTCGATGAAGCAACCTCAGCATTGGATTATGAGTCGGAGAGTATTATACAAAGAAATCTAAAAACAATATGCAAAGACAGGACAGTTATAATTATTGCACATAGGCTATCAACACTTAAAGACGCACATAAGATTATGGCAATTGATAAGGGTAAGCTTATCGAATATGATACGCATGAAAACCTTATTAAGAAAAATGGTTTATATAACTATCTATATAGTCAACAAGAGAGGGGGTTATAATTTTGAAGTTAATTAATAGCATTATAAACAAGAAAAAAACTTCATATAATAAGAATCTTGAATATGAATTCTTACCCTCTGCTCTTGAGATTATTGAAAAACCTGCATCACCCGCAGGGAGGATAATAATTTGGCTAATATTTGGAATGCTTATAGTGGCTTTAGCATGGGCAACCATTGGTAAAGTAGATGAGGTAGCAGTAGCAAGGGGTAAGGTAATACCAGACGGTAAGCTGAAGGTTATTCAACCCTTTGAAGAGGGAATAGTAACTGCTATATATATAAATGAAGGACAAAAGGTAGAGGCTGGTGAGGTATTAATTGAGCTTGATTCTACAATAAAAAAAGCAGACTTCGAGAGCTTCAAGAAATCGCTGGAGATAGCAAGGCTTGAGAGAGAAATCTATTTAAGTGAAATAAATAATGAAGAGCTTGATTTAGACAATCTGTCAGAAACACTACCACAAGAAATAATAGCCAATCAGCTTAATCTAAAACAGGCAAGGATATCTGAGTTTAATGCAGGAATAGAAAAGCTTAACCTCTTAATAGCTCAGACAGAAATAGAGCTTGAATCTGAAAAAGCTAGACTTGAGCTATTAGAGGAAAAAATATCAATCTACCAAGATGATGAAGGGTATTTGAGAAGGAAAAAATCAGAAGAGTTAGTAGAGGAAATGGACTTAAAAAGAATTGAGGAGTCTTTGAACATACTCAAAAAGGACGAAGAAAGACTAAATAAGCTATATGAAGCTAATGGTATTTCATTTACTGAATTAGAACAAAAAAGAGACCAGATAAACCTGACACTAAATGAATACTTAGCACAAAAAATTAGGGTCAAAAACAAGAGAGATAGTATTGAAGAAGAGTGGAATACTGTATATAATCAGCTTAAAATGACTAAAAAAGAAGCTAATTTGCAGGAGATGAGTATAAAGCAGGTTGAAAGTCGACTATTAGAGGCAAAACAAAGCTTGGAGTCTATGAAAATGCAGTATACTACGGCACTGTTAAATATGTTAACTGAGAAGGAAAAGAGTATTGTAGAATTAGATGCACAGCTTGCAAGAGCACAAAAGACCTATGAGCTGCAAAAGCTTACCTCTCCGGTAAATGGGACGGTACATGGATTAGCAGCAAATACAATAGGAGGGGTTGTAACCCCCGCACAACCGATAATGACTATCGTTCCTGAAGGTACTCCAATTGTAGTTGAGGCGAGTGTTTTAAATAAGGATATTGGCTTTATAAGATTAAATCAAGAAGTAGAAATTAAGCTTGATACATTTCCGTTTCAAAAGTATGGAACAATCGAAGGAAGGGTAATATCTATTAGCCCTGACTCCTTTGATACAGAAAATCAGGGCAGTGTATATAAAATCAAGGTTGAAATTGAAAAATCTTGGATAGATGTAGAGGGTCAGCAGATAAGTATATCACCAGGAATGACTACCTCTGTAGAGGTAAAAACAGGCAAGAGAAGGATAATAGAATTCTTCTTAGAGCCTCTTGTTAAATACTTTGAGGAAAGCCTAAAGCTAAGATAATAGAATTGAATTGAGGCTAAGATATAGAGTTGACTTAAAGCTAAGGTAATAGAGTTGACTTAAAACAGATAAGAAGAAACTTGTAATATTACAACAATAATTTTCATTGTTATATATTTTGTTTAGTGTATAATTTATATTATGATTTTACTGAAACAAGTTATTTTCAATGATTTACATGCAGTGGAAATATATTAACTCCACCATGTATGAGGCACAAATAACACCTGTAAGCGGTTTCCAAGCAATTCCGTTTGGCGATTTTTAAAACTTCTAATAAATTCTTATCAAATCGGAAGTTTTAAAAACGCTTACATATTAAGTTTAGAATGCTACTTGTACAGGGCATTTATGGGGGAATTTATTATGACACAGAATACTTATTTAGATAGCTTTAGGAAAACGTTCGAGATAAGCACAGAGAAAATGCTGGAAATTGCATATGGCTTTAGGCAGGCAATGGAAGCTGGACTGAAAGGGCAGAAAAGTCCTCTTAAAATGCTACCATCATTTATTGAAAGACCATCAGGTAATGAGGAAGGGGTTTTCTATACCGTAGATATGGGTGGCAC
>QKEK01000310.1 GCA_003251775.1 Clostridia bacterium
CCATTTCTACGCATTGTCGGTGGCGTACCTACAGTTATATGTAAATCGGAAGCCTTATTGTCGATAGTATGCCTAAGCAATTCATCAATATTCATTACATCAATTCTGACAGTATCATTAGCATTCATAATTCTTTCTCCCTCTGATTGAGTACAATTCATTCTTATAATTCTTCTTAATAGCTTCTCATATAATTCTTAATATGTTTTTTTCTATAATTCTTCATAATATTTTTTCTATAATTCATACTATATTACTTGAAATATTACATACTTATTGTCTAACACGATAAGTAGGATTTTTTAAATTCAAGCAATTTCATATATTACTCTAAAGAATAAGCAACTCTGATTAGCTCCTCTACAGTAGTTATGCCTTGCCGTACCAAACGGACACAGCTATCTCTCAAGGTCTTCATTCCCTCCTTCATTGCCTGCTGCTTGATTTCATTGGCGACACCTCTATTAATCAGATACTTTATCTGGGGACTTATTGGCATCATTTCATATACGCCTATTCGCCCAAGATATCCAGTATTATTACACTGACTACAACCCCTCCCCTTAAATAAGCTTACGCTACTTACATCCTTTACACCAAGCATTTCTACTTCGTCACTATTTGGTAAATATGCTTCTTTACATCTTGGGCATATTCTTCTGACGAGCCTTTGAGAGATTATTCCCACCAATGCCGTACTAATCAAAAATGGCTCTATATTCATGTCCAATAGTCTGGCTATCGTGCTTGCAGCATCATTTGTGTGAAGGGTGCTTACTACAAGATGTCCTGTTACAGCAGCACGTACTGCAATCTCTACCGTCTCAGAGTCACGTATTTCTCCTACCATTATAATGTTGGGGTCCTGCCTTAGGATTGAACGTAATGCTCCTGTAAAGTCTAAGCCAGCCTTTGGGTTAACCTGAACCTGATTAATCCCTTCTAATGTGGTTTCTACGGGGTCTTCAACTGTAATAATATTTATAGTCTCATTGTTTAACTCCCTGATTGTTGTATACAGTGTTGTAGATTTACCGCTTCCAGTCGGGCCTGTAATCAATATAATACCATATGGGTTTTTTAAAATAGCCTCAAACCGTTTAAGGTCATCCTCGAAAAAGCCCAAGCTCTCCTTTGGTTTTAAAAGACTACTTTTATCTGTTATCCTTATTACAACCTTTTCACCATAAACCGTTGGTAGTACTGATACTCTGAGGTCATAATCGTTCTGGTCTATTACCATAGAGATTCTTCCATCCTGTGGCTTTCTTTTTTCTGCTATATTCATCTCACCTGTAATTTTAATTCTGGTTACAATAGCAGGCAAGAGCTGAATTTCATGCCTCATAACCTCCTTGAGCTGCCCGTCAATCCTATATCGTATTCGAATATGCTTTTTATATGGCTCTACATGTATATCGCTTGCTTTCAGTCTGACGCCCTGCTCAATGATAGAATTAACTAGCTTAACAATAGGTGCACTATTGACTACATCCTCAATATTTCCCTCTAAGGTTGCAGCCTGCTCGATAATTCCGTACTCTCTCTTGTACTCCTCAGCTGCCTTCATTGCCTCCTGCTTACCATAATAGATATCTATAGCCCTGCCAATATCCCTGGAACGTGCAATTACTGGCTGCACTTCAAGCCCTGAAAAGATTCTTACATCATCTATGGCGTATATGTTTAAGGGGTCACTCATTGCAACTGTTAGTGTATTATCGTGTTTTTTTATTGGAATAAGATCATGCCTTTTTGCAAGGCTCTCACTTATAAGCTTTGTCGCCTCAGAATCGATATCTATATGTTCTAGAACAACATGTGCTATCCCTAACTGAAATTCCAGCACCTCTATAATCTGTTCCTCTGAAACATAGTTTTCATGAACTAAAACCTCGCCAAGCTTTTTGCCCATCGACTTCTGAAGTTCTAGTGCCTGCATTAATTGTTCATTTGTAATTATTCCTACTTCGACTAATAAATCACCAAGTCGTTTCTTTTTGTTTGTAAACATAAGTTTCCCCCAATAATGAACATAGCCTACTAATATAATCGATTATAACATAAAATAATACAAAAAGTAATATTAAATTCGTGTTAATCAGCTTATTCCTAATAGTTTAGCAATTAACTTTTACAAAACTCTTTATTTATTTATGATTTAATATTATAATATTTTTGAAAATATATTATTTGTATACATAAAGTATATAAGGTGATTTCTTCACATTATATTTCGATGATTAAAAATCAGGGTTATATACAAATTGCAAGTTGAAAGGCGGTTAGATTATAAAATGGCTGGACATTCAAAATGGGCTAATATTAAGCATAAAAAGGAAAAAACTGATGCAAAAAGGGGAAAGATATTTACAAAGCTAGGCAGAGAAATAGCCATTGCAGTAAAATCTGGTGGTGCTGACCCTTCTTCAAACGCAAAGCTGAGAGATGTTATTGCTAAAGCAAAGGCGAATAATATGCCAAATGACACAATTAAGAATAGTATCAAAAAGGCAGCTGGCGAGGTGGATCTGACTCAGTACGAGGAAATAGTCTATGAGGGGTACGGTCCTAGCGGCGTAGCTGTCATCGTTGAGGCATTGACTGATAATCGCAACAGGACTGCGGCAGATGTCAGGCATTATTTTGATAAATTCGGTGGCAATCTGGGTACCTCGGGGTGCGTTTCATTTATGTTTGACCAGAAGGGACAGATAATTATTGAAAAAACCAGTTCAATTGATGAGGATACATTAATGATGTCGTCAATTGAGACAGGTGCAGAGGATTTTATATCAGAAGATGACTATTTTGAAATCTTAACAGCCCCAGCAGATTTTTCTACAATAAGAGAGTCATTAGAGGGTGAGGGGTATGAATTTATTTCAGCAGAAATTACCATGATTCCTCAAACCATGACTGAATTAAAGGACGAAGATAGCATTAAGCTTATGGAGAAGCTTATAGACAACCTAGAGGACCTTGACGATGTTCAGAATATATATCATAATTGGGAGCAGGAGTAGATTTAGGAATAGGAGGAGGATATTCACGTGTTGGATATAAACGAGATAAAGAGGATTATACCTCATAGGTACCCATTTTTGTTAATTGATAAAATACTGGAGGTAGAACCCATAAAGTATGCTATCGGTATAAAAAATGTTACAAGCAACGAGCCATTCTTTCAAGGACATTTCCCTGTAAAGCCTATTATGCCAGGCGTTTTAATTGTAGAGGCATTGGCACAGACAGCAACGGTTGCAGGGCTATTATATGAAGAAAACAAAGGTAAGCTTGGTTTGTTTACTGGAATTGAAGAAATGAAATTTAGAAGACAGGTTATACCTGGTGATGTGCTACGTCTTGAAGCATACTTTGATTTCTTCAAAAAGGGTATAGGTAAGGTCTCCGTTAAGGCAACTGTAGATGGTCAAATGGCTGCTGAAGGGATTATTAAGTTTGCGATGGTTGATACTCCTGACAATTAGAAGTACCCTCGTTCCTGAAAGTATACTTTTGAATAAGTAAACATATACTATTTTGAAAGCTAGAAAACAGGAATGATGTGAATGTTAAATAAGAAAGCTTGCAATGTAAGATTGCTACAGTATCTTAACCTAGGTGCTTTTTTACTAGTGCTAATTATTAATTACTTGTCTGCAACCGGTAGAATAAACAATATTACCCCTGGTGAGGTGTCTCGGAAGTATCAGACTCTCATAACACCCGCCCCCTACACCTTTTCAATTTGGGGCATAATTTACCTTCTGCTTATAGGATTTGTTATTTTTCAGGCAAAGGGTATACTCTTTAAGGAGAATTCTAGTGACAAACTAGTATGTAGTATTGGCTATTGGTTTATTATATCGTGCATTGCGAATATTTTATGGATTTTTGCATGGCATTATGAAAAGCTGGCATTGTCATTAATAATAATGATTGTACTTTTGATAAGCTTAATACAGATTTATCAAGCCCTT
>QKEK01000313.1 GCA_003251775.1 Clostridia bacterium
TCATAATACTCACTTATTCATAATATCAGTTACTAATAGCATTAACTTGGTATTAACGTTTACTTGGTATTAGCTTTTACTTTGTGTTAACGTTTACTTGATATTAGCTTTTACTTGGTATTAGCTTTCACTTGGTATTAGCATTCTTTTACTATTTATTTCATTTACTCACTTATCACTTCTCATAAACTCATATAAACGATTAGACAATAACGCAAATTGCTTTATATCAAGCGTCTCCCCTCTTTGCTGAGGGTCTATGCCTATATCATTAAGAATATCCTCAAGCTGCTTTTTAGCTATATCAAATCCCGAGAAATTGGACACTGTATTAAGCAGAGTTTTACGCCTTTGTGAAAAAGCCGCCTTTACTGTCATAAAAAATGACTCCTTATTCTTTACCTCTACAGACGGCTTGTCATATAACTCCATTTTGATTACTGTTGAATCTACATCTGGCTTTGGTATAAAGCAATTAGGTGAGACATTAAAACAGGTCTTTGGTCTTGAGTAATACTGTGCTGCTACAGATAATGAACCATAATCCTTAGTTCCCGGCTGAGCTGCAATCCTGTATGCAACCTCCTTCTGAATCATGAATACCATAAGTGAAATCCCTAGATTTTTCTCTAGAAGTCCCATAATAATTGGTGTAGTTATGTAATAAGGAAGATTGGCCACAACCTTTACCGGCCCTGACCAATCCTTAATAATTTCTTCAAAATTAACCTTTAAAACATCCTCGTTAATAATAGCAACATTAGTAAACGAGCTTATATTCTCCATAAGAGCGGGTATTACCTTCCTGTCAATCTCTATAGTGACTACCCTGCCTGCCTTTTCAGCTAAATTACAAGTCATCGCTCCTATTCCAGCACCAATTTCAATAACCATATCATCTGCACTAACACTAGCTGCATCAATTATCCGGTTGATTATATTAACATCAGTCAAAAAGTTTTGTCCTAAAGTCTTTGTAAGCTTTAAATCATGCTTCTTAAGAACTTCTCTCGTATTAAATGTCATAAATATCTCCAAATTCAAGCTTATTATCTTATCCTTATTACCATTTGGGATAGCTTCCAGGTACGTGGTCGGTTTCCTTCCAGCGAGCATCATCCTGTTCCTTAAGGATATATACCTTTACCTTACGCTTTCCCCATGAATAAACTGCCTTCATACTATCGTAATATAAATCAATTTTATTCCCTTTGATGGCAGAACCAATATCACCAGCAATTGCAAAGCCATAATCCTTTGGTCCTCCACTTATATAAACCTTTGTTCCCAACGGAATTACCTTGGGGTCAACTGCTATTATGCCTTCACGTACCTTCATCCCTGTATAGCAAATACCAAATCCCGAATCACCAGGTTTTTTTAGTGTATCAACATATGATGCTGTATAAGCAGTGGCTGTCATATCAAGCACCTTCGTGTATCTTACAGTATCACCACGCGATGATAGCAAAGTGGGTACAGTACCATATTCAACTACCTTTGTCACTGGTTCTTGTACTCTGGCTTCGGATACAAATTCTTTTGAAACCAATCTGCCATCCTCATAGGTTTCTTTATACTCTTTCTTAAGTATTCCATCTACTCCCTCAACAATAGTCTTTTCTACACCCTTATTCAACTGATGATTAGCCTTTTCAACCCTTTCAAACGGTATAGGTATTTCCTCCCATACGAGTTCTTCCTTAACTCGTATAATGTTAATCTGCATTTCAGGCTTAACAGGTTGGCTTAGCGTAACACCTTCAAGCTTATCGATAGGCTTAAGCTTGATACCACTATCCTCAATTACTTCTTCCACCGTATCCATATATGTCATATATTTGCGTGTTTTACCATCGATGTAAATTTCTACTGGAACTGCTCTTTTAATTTGAATGCTGTTTCGCTTTGATGTCAACTTTGAGTCCAAAGAAGTACTTAAAAAATCATAATCCTTTACACTTATTCCTAGATGCTGGAACACCTCATTAACTGTGTTATCCATTGTTGAGATATGTATTTGTTTTCCATTGTCATTAATTGTTACATCCTTCTTCAAGTAATTAAATGCACTTAAGCCCAAAAGTAAGGACATGGTTACTGCTGTCAGAAATATTGCGATATCCTTAATAGGCATATTTCTTCGGAGGTAACCAAACATTAAATTAAACATTTTTTCAACTCCTGATATTCAGCTAAAGAAAACAAGCAAATATTAATTCTGTTATCTTAAAAATTTCTATTCGCTCAGTATGTACTATAAATACATACTATTTTCTTTTTTACTGATTAGTCTTATATTATGTTCTCTTTAGTATAGTAAACCTCACTTTATATATTTGACCTTCCTTTTTATTATTGTTTATACAACCTAGTTTTAATTATTACCCTGTTTATTCCTTTTTAATATTATCTTTAATTAATTTTTAAGCAATTTATCATATTTTTGCGACCTATCAACTGCAAACTAGAATATTGTACTAGAAAATGATAGCAAAGTCAAGCAAAACGGAGCAATAAACTTATGTTAATCACCCAAAACACGCTCCTGCGGCTAAATTTGAACACAAATAAAATTGAAAGCATGAATATAAATCCACTATATTTAATATAATTATTACCCAAAAATCCTATTAGTATAACATAAATCAATCAAATTCCGAAATCATCCATATTTCCTTATAATAATCATACTCGAAGGTGCAATTACGTATAACCTGCATATTTGGAAACATTTTATAAATGTACTTACCATTATCCTTTAGGCTTTTAATTTGATCAAACCTCAAGTTTTCTGTAGTTATATTATCCTCCTCAGATAATTCTTCATTTATTTTATAAGTAAACTGTACCTTTATTTTATAGCTTGGTTCCTTAGCAAAAGCATCATCAAAATATATCTCTGTCACTTGAATTGATGCTTTTGAATTCCTAAATACACTTATGAAATCATCAAACTCAAATTTCTCTTTAAACAGTACGCACTTGTCGGTTTGCATACCGTAGGCATCTTCATATCTACCTTCTTTTATAGACATCACCCAAAGCTCAATAATTTCTTTAAAAATATTAATGTCAATTTGTCTTTTGAATTCAGTTATCATATTATTATTATTTTCTAATTCCAACCTAAGTGTTTCAAGCTCTTTCTTTGTTATGCTAAGCTCACGAGAGGTATTGACTAGCTCACTGCTAAGCTCTCCAACTCTATCATTAAGGTTTTCATTCTTTACATTTAACTCAGCAACCTGACTACTCAGTGTGCGAATTGTTGTATCCTTGTTCTCACTACTTGATACTACTTGTTCTCTGTCCCATACAATGTAATTAAAACCAATAAATACTGAAAGAATTATAATACCTATGACAACTACTATAAAATTTCGCATATCGAACCCCCATTAAACCTCGTAAGCCTCTTACACAAATAACAATAATTACTGCACTTATTATGTATGCTTTTGCACGAATATGTAACAATTCAAAAAGCTTATATCTTGTATTAGTATAAACCTCTAATCTATTCTAAATAGCTTTTTTGCATTCTCTGTTGTTATTTTAGTTAATTCTTTTGTATCCATGTTTTTAATACTAGAAATTACCTCAGCTATATATCTTATATTACCAGAATAATTTCGTGTGCCTCTTACTGGTACAGGCGACATATAGGGAGCATCTGTTTCCAGTAATAAGCATTCAAGTGGTAAAAATTCCACTACCTCAACCACCCTTCTGGCGTTCTTGAAGGTAACTGTACCACCTATGGATATGTAAAAGCCCTGCTCAATAACCCATTTAGCCATTTCAACACTCCCAGAAAAGCAATGAAAAACTCCCCCCACCTCTTTTGCTTGAGATTCCTTAATTATATTCATCGTATCCTCGTGAGCGTCTCTGTCATGTACAATAATAGGTAGCTTAACCTCCAATGCGAGCTCTATTTGCTGTCTAAACCATTTTCTCTGAACCTCTCT
>QKEK01000049.1 GCA_003251775.1 Clostridia bacterium
CCTCATAATATAAATTTTGATTAATTGCTTTACATAAAACTATGCACTTTCATAATAGATATTCTCTTTGTTAACATTTAGAGCATTTAATACCTTTAAAGAAGCATTAACCATAGGTGGAGGACCACACATGTAAATCTTATATTTATTAATATCATTCAGCTTTTTCATATAGTCTGTAACAAAGCCCTTTTCACCCTTCCATTGCTCATCAAAGGCCACTACAGGTATTAGTTTGAATTTATTATTTGCCTTCTCAAGACTTTTAAATTCATTAATATAAATGAACTCTTGCTCCTTGTTTGCTCCGTATATTAGTGTAACCTCTTCAATATTGTTGTTGCTATTTATTATGTCAGTAGCTATCGGAATGAACGGTGTTATGCCTATGCCACCAGCCACTAATAGTATTTTTTGAGAATTTTTATCAACAATAAGCTCATTCCCTAACGGTCCCTCTAATTCAATTTCATCACCAACCTTGAAATTCTCAAAAATAATCCCCGTACCATACCCGTTAGGAGCCTTTTTTATAGTTACACTCAGCTTTTTACCACCTTCATTGTAAGAGGAGATGGAGAAAGCACGAAACATTTCTTCATCGCTCGGAATTCTCACTAAAATAAACTGACCAGCTTTATAATTTACTACAGTTGAACCTAGGAATTCAAAGGTATACTCATAAATATCGTTCTTTAAGGCTTTAATATCTATAATTTTTGCCTTTATTCTCTGCCTGTTCTCATACCCATCTAGACAGATTTTATCGTCTAGTACCTCTGCCGCTTTTTCGTTAACAATTGTGAGTATTTTAGCAGGGCAATTCTGTACACAGGTAGCACATTTTAAACAATTCAAGTCATCAAACTGATTCTTCTCATTAAACTGAGTATATGGCGTTAATTGCATGGGACATACCCTTGAGCATTTTCCGCATTTGTGACACATTTCATCCTTTGAAGCAGTAACCTTCTCGTCGGTAAGTTTAGTGACTTTAGCGGCTTTACCAAGCTTATAGGATATTTTTTGCATTACACCCATAGGGCAAAAATTACACCAGGTTCTTGGTGCAACTACTATAGCTAATAGCCCCCCAACTATAGTTACCATAAGGTAGCTTGATACAAATATGAGACCTAATTTATCAAAGAAAGAGGCTGTACCGTAAAGTGTAGCTACCTTGAGAAATTTGCTGATTAGCTTATAGGAAAAGGCGGCTAAAAAAATGATAGATAAAGCCTTAGTTTTAAATAGCTTTGGTATTTTGTTGTTCCTGCTAATCTTTAATAATAAAGAATCAAAAAGACTTCCGTGTGCACAGATATTACCACACCAGTATCTGCCTTTATAGAAAGATACCAATGACAAACCTATCATTACTGGGATAACTAATAGTCCAAGCTTGGGAAACCATAATCCACCAATAGCTACTAGTAAAGTGAAAATGAAGCCATATTTTCTTATGACCGTAAAGGCTCTATCTGCTTTAATATTAAATGTTGACATAATTGTCCTCCTGTGAAACTAAAAATTATTTTATTACATTCCATATTTACATATCGTAATATATAAATATGACAATATAAATAATATAAAATAATTTCATTCTTGTCAAGTGTTTTATTATAAAATCAAGATGCACCAAACCTTGAATGCTAAGTTTAGTAAGAAGTTGTTGATTTTATGGAAACTAGAGGATATTATTTTAATAGGAGCTAATTTACTCTATAAAAACAGGAAGTAGAAAGGAACAAAACAATATGAAAATGCCAGATATAATTGAAACGTCAATGTTTGCCCCATGTGGTATGAACTGCATGGTTTGTTACAAACACTGCTATCATAAGAAGCCTTGTTCGGGTTGCTTAAACAGCGATACAGGAAAACCGGAGCATTGCCGAACGTGTAGAATAAAAGACTGCATAAAGGAAAAGGAACTTACCTATTGCTTTGAATGCACTGAGTATCCTTGTAAGCAAATTAAGTCACTTGAAAAAAGCTATAATACTCGTTATGGTACAAGCCTTATGAAAAATAGTCAGATTGTAAAAGAGTCTGGGCTTGTGGAGTTTATGAAGCAACAGAATGTAGAATTCGCGTGCCCTGTTTGTGGCGGTATTATCTCTATTCATGACGCAGAATGTAGTGAATGCCAAACAAAAAGAAATTGACCGCTGTTAGATTATGGCGGAGTTTATATGTAAGCGTTTAACGAACTTCAAATTTGATAAAAATTCTAATGAAGTTCGTTAAATCGCCAAGACGAAATGTCTTGGAAACCGCTTACAGGCTTTATTTGTGCCATAGGCATGGGGGAGTTAATATGTAACAACGTAAAAAGCTTAAATAAAATATTTATTGATATAAATTTCCTTTATAGATATAATGTAATTAAAGAATTTAGTTGTATAAGAATTATTTAAATGAATATAAGCTATATTATTAGGGTAAAAAGCTTTAATAAGATTTAATAAGCTTATAAGGGAGATTTGTTATGAAATATATTATTATCGGGAATGGGATAGCTGGGGTAGAAGCAGCAGTAAATATAAGAAAAAATGATGCACATGGCGAAATCGAGATATTCTCACAGGAGGATAGCTTATTATATTACAGACCAAGACTAATTGAGTATCTTTCTGGTCAAGTAGAGCCAGAAAAGCTACTTACCTACAAACAAGAATGGTATGAGGAAAGAAATATCAAGAATATTCTAGGAGTTAATATAAAGGAAATCAGAAAAGAAAGCAAGGAGATAATTGATACTCAAGACAAACGGTATAAATATGATAAGCTGTTGCTAGCAGTGGGTGCAAGAGCATTTTTGCCTGATACCCCAGGAGTTGATAAGATGGGTGTATTTAGCTTAAGAACAATTGCTGACGCAGAGAGAATTAAGAGCTACTGCAAGAAGGTTAAAAATGTAGTGATAATTGGAGGCGGTCTACTGGGTATAGAGACAGCAAATAATTTATTGAATCTGGGTGTCAAGGTTAAGGTCATAGAGTATTCTGATAGATTACTTTCACGGCAGCTTGATAATGAAGGCTCTGAAATTCTTGAGGAAACTCTAAAGAACAAGGGTATAGAGTTTGTTCTAAAAGAGACAGTAAAGGAAATATATGGAAACGATTCTGCAAATAATACACAGGGTACTGTAAAAAGCATTCTTTTAGGTTCAGGAGCTATTATTGAAGCAGATGCAGTTATTTATTCTGTAGGTGTTAGAGGGAGGCTTGAATTGGCTCAAGCAATTGGGCTTAATATAAACAGGGGTGTTCTTGTGAATGAGTATATGGAAACCTCCCAACAGGATATATATGCTGCTGGTGATGCTATTGAGATAAATAATACATGTTATGGATTATGGATACCAGCAAAGGAGCAGGGGAAAATAGCAGGTGAGAATATGGCGGGAGTCAGAAATCCTTACAGTATGACGCCTTTAGAGACAAGGCTTAAAATCACTGACATTACTCTTTTCTCGGCTGGAGATATTCATAATCAAGATGCAAAGGTGAAGCTATCGAGAGAAAATGGGGTATATAGAAAGCTAGTTATTAAAGATAATAAGCTAATAGGAGCTATTGTTCTGGGAGACAGGAAGGAAGAAATGCTGATTTCAAAGGTATATGCTGGTAAGGCTTCTCTTGATGAAATAGATTTGAGTAAATACAAGGGGTAGATGAGAAAATAACTATATTAACTCTGCCATGCATGCTGCACAAATAGCTACCGTAAGCGGTCTTCAAGACATTTCGTCTTGGCGATTTTTAAAACTTAAATGATTTTTTGACAAATCGGAAGTTTTAAAAACGCTTACATATTAACTCCGCCATGCATTTGGCACAAATAACGCCTGTAAGCGGTCTTCAAGACATTTCGTCTTGGCGATTTAACGAACTTCATTAGAATTTCTATCAAATTTGAAGTTCGTTAA
>QKEK01000263.1 GCA_003251775.1 Clostridia bacterium
TTAACATTTTCATCAAATGAATCGTAGAATCTATTTTCGTCAAAAGGTAATTTTTCATTTAATACAATTGTAACTTGGTATAAATAACCATTTTCACTGACCATAGTTAGTGTCTTACCTGATAAAACAAACACCTTATAATTCATAAAGGAGATAGACTCACTTAATGAATGTCTATACATATGAGTATCTAATACATATTTCCCGTAAAGCTCGTTTTTCTCATATTGCTTTGGTGACATGTTGCTAGCTGCGAGCAGGACACCAGATGTACATATGGCAACAACAAACACCATGCACACCCAAAAAGCAGGCTTTCTAAAGCTCAACCCCCCTCTTATCCTTGTCTTTGTCTTTATTCTTGACTTTATCCTTGAAAGTAATGTTACGTATCGCCCTTTTTCTTGCAAAGGGCTTATTTGGATTTCATTTTTTAGATTATCCTCTGAATCAAACATAAATATCACCGCCCAATTTGTTTTATATTATTTATTATTAACACACCCACTACCTCCGATAGCCTCAACAGCTTTGGGCTCATATTTACGGTCTTATAGTTGAAATTTTTCCAGTAGATAAAATCTTGTCGCCCTCAACATACAGCTCTCCATAATCCTTCATTGGAAAGACCTTCCCCTCTAAGAAAGGTCCACCAAATAAATGTAGCGTACTATCGTCAATAACTCTAATAGTTAAAAACTCTACTCCCCCTTCAATACGTTGAATATCCCAGCTATTACGGTATGCAACTTCATAGGTGTTTTTATCATCGTCATACTTAAATGCAACTATTGAAGATCTAGCCATTCCACTTCCAACAGTACATGCAGTAATGAGTTCCATTTCACCGTCACCATCTATATCAAAAGTTACTATATCTATATGTGATATAAGCCTAATAACTGAATTATTTTTGCCTATTGCATAAGACCCTATCCTGCCACTACTAGAAAATGCGTCAAATCTCTGTAAGCCCATTTTTTCGTAAGCTTCACCTATATCAAGCTCACAGATATCAGATATCGTTGTGTCATATATTGTGTAGTTTTTTTCCTGCGAGTTAATATAAGCCTGCAAGATTTCCTTTGCCTGCTCTTTAGTTTTTCGTCCGTTATCACTTGAACCAAAATATCCAGGTGTATATTCTACTCTGAAGTGATTTTTATCTAAATCCTTAAATGCAGAGGTTTGGTCAACTATAAGCATACTATCATTGTCTTTAATAAGTTGCACATAAATGCTTCTCTTTTGCAAGGCTTTCCATTTGTTATCACTAAGTAATTGAATATAATCATTCAAATCCTGCTCGCTACCATAACATGTAATACCCCCATGACATACTTCCAGTTCAAAGCCATTCCCTGTATTTGGTGGAGGAAAGGGCAAGGACATACTATCGTCCCATTCATAAATGGTGCTATCTGGGTTAATTAAATCTGCTTGTAGCTTTTCAAAATACTTTATTCTGTTTATTTTCCATATGTCACCATTTGACCTTTCTTCTACAAGCCATATTTCACTATCAAGCAGATATAGCCGAAATCCCAAACGCCCCTTACTTGGTGAACACAGTTGATATTCATATCGATTTCTATATTTTTTAACATTAGGCTTTTTTACTTTAACATTTTCATCAAATGAATCGTAGAATCTATTTTCGTCAAAAGGTAATTTTTCTTTCAATACAATCGGAGTTTCATATAAATAACTATTTTCATTAACCATAGTTAGTGTCTTACCTGATAAAACAAACACCTTATAATCCATAAAGGGGATAGACTCACTTAATGAATGTCTATAAATATGAGTATCTAATACGTATTTCCCGTAAAGCTCGTTTTTCTCATATTGCTTTGGTGACATGTTGCTAGCTGCGAGCAGGACACCAGATGTACATATGGCGACAACAAACACCATGCACACCCAAAAAGCAGGCTTTCTAAAGCTTAGCCCCCCTCTTATCCTTGTCTTTGTCTTTATCCTTGACTTTATCCTTGAAAGCAATGTTACGTATCGCCCTTTTTCTTGCAAAGGGCTTATTTGGATTTCATTTTTTAGATTATCCTCTGAATCAAACATAAATACCCCCTTTTTACTCTATATTATTCATTATATCACAATAATACCCATGGTTGACATTGTAATTAAAGTTTAATAAAAGTTTTATTGCGTTTTGTAGTATTTATTTAACATATAATATTTAAATGTCTTTTAATTTCACATTATTATCTAGATATACATTATATACATCCTTAGAAGAACATTATTTAGTAAAAAAAATCGTGTCTCATATCGAAACACGATTTGCAAACTTGCCGTTTTAACAAAGTAAGCCGTCCATCAACTTCAATTATGTAAGCATTTTCAAAACTTCCATTGTAAAAAGCCTACATTAATCCTGACCACATAATATTTCTTAAGCCAATTACATCCCAATCCCAAAAACCATTTTCCATAACCTCAAAATATACTGCTAATAGTCCTTCCTTTGGGTCCATACAAATCCCACATCTCCCAGAGCCTTCGTGTAAGAACGCTTCTTTTGATAATATGGAATGTGGTTGCACAGCAAAACCATATCCATACTTCATTTTCATACCCTTATTACCGTAGCAATAGTTTGGTACACCTTCTCCTAGTTGGTTTTTAGTCATAGCAACAACTGCCTTACGATGTAGTATGCGAACACCATTATACTCACCGTAGTTCAAAAGCATTTGTCCAAAGATAGCCAAGTCCTCCATAGTAGAGTATAACCCTCCCCCTGCAAGCATGGCAGTGTTTTTAAAGGCTTGCTTCTTTTCCTTCATACTATCCCATTCTGATTTTTCATATATACTTACTTCTCTATGTAATTCCTCTGGCACAAAGAAGAAAGTTCTGTTCATTCCCAGAGGTTTTACAATATTATTCATTATATATTCATCATAAGGAATACCCGATACACGCTGTATAATCTCACCTAAAATAGCATAGCCTTTTGAGCAATAAGCCCATTGGGTACCAGGCTTAAAATATATTGGTCCTTCTAATACATCTTTAATCCATTCATCTTTATTCTGCCAAGCCCATTCTCTAGGATAGGGCTCGAAATAAACACCTGAGTCAGGTGTTATTCCAGATGTATGAGTCAACAAATGTAGTATAGAGATATCTCTATACATTTCATTGTTAAATTCGTCAATTATTTCAGCAACTGTTTGGTGTAAATGGATTTTTCCATATTCCAATAGCTTCATGATAGCTACAGCAGTAAAGGTCTTTGTTACCGATGCTATTATACGAATAGTATCGGTTTTATAAGCTCCTCTATCTTCAAATCCACACAATTTGCCCATGGATTTGCACACAAAGGTTTTTCCATATCTCGCCATTAAATAGCCAGCTGCCTGATAGTGCTTTTCAACCATTAATTCCTTAAGAAAAGAATCTATTTGCTCTATCTTTTCTGGTCTGTATCCAACCTCTTTTGGTGAAATACTACACTCCTTTTCAAACACTTTAATATCTTGCATTTTGTATTCCCTCCTTTATATTAAACCCGACCATGCCATTTCACGAAATCCCAAATTCGCCTGCCACTCCCACGAGGCATCATATGAAGGTAAAGAGTAAACAAAGAGGAGTTGATTATCTATATCCAAGCATATTCCGCACCATCCAAAGCCTTCATGATTAAAGCAAGCACGAGCAAGCGTACTATTTTGATTTAAATCAAAGCCTAATCCAAATTTAACTGATTTACCTTTAGCACCCCAACAATACTGTTTAACGTCTTTTGGAATACAATTTATCACCATAGCCTCAACAGATTTTCTAGAAAGGATAGTAACACCCTTATATGTACCTTTATTCAGTAGCATTTGACCATAGATAGCCATGTCATTTACTGTGGATAATAGACCTCCACCAGCGTAGTA